>JBLNDH010000688.1:0-10405 GCA_050261455.1 Bacillota bacterium | reverse complement strand
GAACGCCGGTTTCGCGGTTGAGATACCATTCGCCGGGCTGGTCGAGCAGTTCCAGGGCATTTTCGACGTAGTAGCGTTGGGCGGATTCCCAGTAGCCGATGGTCCACCACTCCTTGAGGGGCGCGGCGAAGTAGACGGTGTTGGAGGCGACATCGACGGACTTGAGGGGATGGATCGAGGTTTCCCAGGAGTGCATGAGGACGACGTGGACGTCGGAAAGGCGGGCGAAGGGTTTAAGGTCGCCGGGGGCGAAGACGAACTTGTCACGGGCGACGGGTTTGGCATTGGGGCTTGCCGGGCCGGGCAAAAGGGCGGCAATGCGGTGGTAGCCGGAGTTGGGGGAGCGGGCCGGTTGACGGCGCTGGCCGTTGACGAACAGTTGGCGGAAATACCACTGGCCGGCTTTGACTTGAGGGATGTCGGCTTCCCAGAGGGAGCCGTTTTGGCGGAAGCCGGTGAGGACGCGGCCGCCGCTGAAGACGGGGTGTTCGTTGGGATAGGCGGCGAAGACGACGGGGGCTTCGGGGGTGCCGGAATCGAGGGGTTCGAGGATGAAAGGCGAGTCGAGGCGATAGACGCCGCCGCGAACGAGAACCGTGAAGGGGCCGGGGTCGCCGGCGGCGCGGGCACGGCGGAGGGCGTCGCGGGCAGCGGTGAGTGAAGCGAGAGGGCCATCGGTGCGGTCGGCATTGGGCGCCGCCAGGTGGCCGGACCACCGATCGTCGCCATCGGTGGCGACGTAGAACGGGCGAGGTTCGGCGCCGAGGGCGCTGAGAACGGACATGAACAGAAGGGTGCCCAATGCGAAGGCGTGTTTGATGAGCATACGTGACCTATCCGTGAATTGTCCCAGGTCAACCAGAATCGAGATTCGAAAGTGAATGCTATCCTAGGACTAAACAGGTCACCAGTGGGCGGCGGAGGGAAGTGCTGTTGAGAGTCAGACCATTCCTGTCCGTGAAAGCAGAGCTCGTGAAGGGTTGTTCGGGGCTCATTGGCTTTCTTCGCGATCTTGGCGGGCCTTGGCGCTCTTGGCGGTTCTCTTGGGTAGTCTCCGGCGAACGACATAACCGGGGAACCGCAGAACCGCCAAGGTCGCCAAGAATCGCCGAGACCGCCAAGAGAAGAAGGGAGCCACGGAGAGCCCCGAGGAATGAATTCGGCTGCTCTTCCTCTGTGTCCTTTGTGTGCGCTGTAGCAATTCTCCGCTTGTTTCTTTTGCGGCGTCACGCCTTCGAGCTCTGAAGCACAGAATCGATCCTGCACAACAGGATACTATTCTCCTGTATCTCAATAAGCGGAAGGATGGGCCGACTAGAAGGGTTTGTTCTCGGCGGCGCGGGCCAGAATATCGGCGTGGCATTCGGCTGGGGCGCAGCAGCAGCCCAGGATCTTGCCCTTGAGCGTGAGCAGGTTGTCGAGCATCCATTGCCGCCGCCGGGGCTCGATGTGCTGCCACTTGCGCCCCGCCAGCCAGTCGGCAAAGGCAACCACGGCGTCGTGACGGGTGGGCAGGACGATCTCGGCGCGGGACAGGCGTTTATGCGAGAAGGGATTGCCCCAGTGGAATGGCGCATCCTGCCGCATCACACAGATGTCATACGGTTCGCCCAAACGCATGTTGGACACTTGGGTCATTGCAGCAGCTTACCTGCTGGGTGGGCAATGTCGATGCGGCCACAACAGCAGCGAGTGTTATCCGGTACTGTAGGCGGGCCGTGAATGGCCGTGATGATGCGAAAAAAGGATGGCGAACATGGGAAAGCTGAGCGTGCTGATGAGTCTGTGCGGCCTGCTGGTGCTGGCGAGCCATTCATACGGCGCCGCGACGGAGAATGGCGGAACCGTGAAGGTTTATCCGGCGCCGGCTGGCGAGACACTCTCTAACGCCTTCGCGGTGAACGTAGAGGGGAGGGATTGCCCCGTCTATCTGGCCAAGGTCGCGCCCCGCGACTTGCAGCGCCGCTGGAAGGCGATGGACGATAAAAAGAACTCGGCCGATTACTTCGAGCTGGCTTCCTTTGCCATTTTCGATATGCAGGGAACGGTCCAGGTGACGATTACCTGTCCGGAGCCAATCCGCACGGCGCGTGTGCTGCCTACCTCGGCCGGGATTGTTCCTGCCATCCATGGCAAGCGCCTCACTCTGACGCTGCGGGAGCCGCGGCCGCTGACGATCGAGATCAACGACGACTGGTGCTCTTCGCTGCACCTGTTTGCCAATCCCTTCGAGACCCATGTCCCGAAGCCCGGCGACCCGAACGTCATTTACTTCGGGCCTGGCATCCATGAGGTCAGCCACTTGGTGGTGGGCGATAACCAGACGGTGTACGTGGCTGGCGGCGCCGTGGTACGCTGCATTATTAAGCCGGATGAGCCATCCCGAGTCGGCGGCGAGGGGCTGCGAAACTACGCCCCGAGTTTTGAGCTGCGCGGGAAAAACATCACCTTCCGCGGGCGGGGAATCATCGATGCCGGTGCCTGCACGACGCACGCGCGCAACATGATCTTCGTACGCGGCTCGGACATCACCCTGGAAGGCGTGATCCTGCGCGATTCGAGCGTCTGGACGATTCCGATTCGCCAATCGGACCGGGTGACGGTGAAGAATGTGAAACTCCTGGGCCACCGGGCCAACTCCGATGGAATCGACATCTGCAACAGCCGGGATGTCACTGTGGAAGGGTGCTTCATTCGCACGCTCGACGACCTGATTGTGATCAAGTCGGACCGGGGCCAGGGGGAGGTGCGGCGGATCGTGGCGCGCGATTGCACGCTCTGGAACGAGGTGGCACATGCCCTGAGCGTCGGGGCGGAGCTGCGGGAGAATGTGGACGATGTGCTTTTCACCAACTGCGATGTGATCCATGACAAGGGACGCGAGTGGACGCTGCGGGTGTATCACTGCGACTCGGCGAAGATCAGCAATATCCGTTTCGAGAGCATCCGCATCGAAGAGACACGCCGGCTGATCTCGTTGTGGATCGGGAAGGCCATCTGGACGCTGGACGCGGAGCGGGGCCACATCCAGGGTGTTCTATTCAAAGATATCCAAGCCAGCGGCGAGAAGCCCCGCGTGGAACTCAAGGGTTTTGATGCGGATCATCAGGTGGAGGATGTGAAATTCGAGAACGTCCTGGTCAACGGCAAGGCTCTGGGGGCCACTGGAGTGGAGACAAACGGGTTTGTGCGGGGAATGGAGATTCGGCCCTAGGGGCGTTGTTTCATGGTGGCTCTAGATCATTCCGCCATTGGCTCGGATATTCTGCCCGGTGATCCAATGGGCATCCTCGCTGGCCAGCATCGCCACGACATCGGCGATGTCCTCGGGCAGGCCCAGCCGGCCCAGGGCAGCCAGCTTCGCGAAGTTCTGCTTCTGTTCCTCGGTCTTGCCTTGCCCAAATAGCTCGGTGTCCGTTGTGCCTGGCGAAATGACATTCACGGTAATCTTCTTCGGCCCAAGCTCCTTGGCCAGAACGTGCGTCAACTGCTCGATGGCTCCCTTGGCCGCTACATAGGCCGAATAGGTGGGCAGCATCAGGACGGTGAGCGAACTGGAGAAGTTGATGATCCGCCCGCCATCGGCCATCCGCCGGGCCGCCTGTTGGCAAGCGAAATAGGTTCCCTTGGCGTTGGTGGACATGACCCGATCGAACTCTTCCTCCGTGGTCTCCGCCAGCAGCTTGTAGAGGATGACGCCCGCGTTATTCACCAGGATATCCACTTTCCCGAAATGCTGGATGGTGGCATCGAAGAGCCGCTCGACCTCGGATACTTTGCTCACGTCCGCCTGCACGGCAATAGCGCGGCCACCCGCCTTTTCGATTTCCTCTACAACTTGGCCGGCCTCGGCGGCCTTGCTGACGTAGTTGACCACGACCGCAGCGCCGTCGCGGGCCAATCGGGTAGCCACAGCCCGACCGATGCCCCGAGAGGCCCCAGTGACCAGCGCGATTTTCCCTTCGAGATTGCGTTGCGCCATCGTTTCTCCTGATCTGCAACCATGTTTTGGCGGGATAATCCGATTGTCCCATTCAGGATAATCGTTCCCATGGATTGCTGTCACTGCGTGTTCTGTGTGTTTCGATCATGCGGAGTGCCAGCGGCCTTGTTAATGGGGGGCGAAGGAACGACCGATGAATCGTACGCCAGGCAAGAAACATGGCCAATGATGATTCGTTAGATTCCACACGATGTGCTATGCGGGAATTGCCAACGGAAAGATCGGGCGAAGATCTATTGGAGCAGCTCAGAAGAGACTGGGGAGGAGCCATGGGAGACGCTGAACCTCCGCTGCTCTCCCCAGGTTCGGACCCGGCAAGCCAATCCCGAAACGAAGACGTGACCAAGCCTCGGTCGAATGAGTTCTGAAGACAAGTGGCCCAATACTGCGCCACTCCAAACCAGAACACGCGAGTCCCCATTGACACGGCCGCCGTGCTGGCGTGAACTATCGCCATGACGACCACCCCATCCCCACTTCGGCGTCTTCTGCTGGCTATCACGGTTCTGCTGTTCGCCCAGACAGGCTTCACACGGGGCGCCACCCTGACACCGGACCAGACCCGGGAATTGGACACCGCCATCGAGAAACACCGCAAGGGCACCCTCATCATCGAAGCCGCTCCGAACACCGAGGTGTCCGTCGAGCAACTCCGCCACGAGTTCTGGTTCGGCGCTGCTTTGGCCGATCAAGCTTTCAGCGGCCGCATGCGCCCGGCAGACCAGGAAAAATACCGGGCCGTTTTCCTTGAGAACTTCAACGCCGCCGTGACCGAAGTCGCCCTCAAGTGGCACGCCATGGAACCTCGCCGCGGCAACGTGAACTACGCCACCGTGGACGCCATCCTCCAATGGACCGACCAGCACCAGATCCCCTTGCGGGGCCACAACATCTTCTGGGGCATTCCCAATCGCGTTCAGGACTGGCTTAAGGCGTTGCCCAATGATGAATTACGCCAGGTCCTCAAGAATCGAGCCTTGGACATCGCCCAGCGTTACCGCGGGCGATTCGCGGAATATGACCTGAACAACGAGATGATCCACGGCAACTACTACGAAGACCGCCTGGGCAAGGACATCACCCTCCAGATGGCCCAATGGGTCCGGCAAGGCGACCCCAAGGCCGTGCTCTACCTGAACGATTACGACATCCTGACCGGCGTTCGCTTGGATGACTACGCCCGGCACATTCGGACGCTGCTGGATCAAGGCGTGCCCATCGGCGGCATCGGTGTCCAGGGACATCTGCATGGCGACACATTCGACCCCAAGGCGTTGCGCAACGCCCTGGAAAAGCTGGCCGAGTTCAACTTGCCGATCCGCGTGACCGAGTTCAACATGCCCGGCCAGCGGTCGCGGTTCTATCAGGACCGCAACCTGCGACTGACGGAGGCGGAAGAGAAGGCCAAGGCCCAGGACTTGGTCGATTACTACCGCATCTGCTTCGCCCAGCCACGGGTCGAGGGCATCCTGATGTGGGGCTTCTGGGAAGGCGCCAACTGGATCCCCGCCAGTTCCCTCTACCGGCGTGACTGGACCCCGCTGCCCGCGGCGACGGCCTACCGCGACCTGGTCTTCAACCAATGGTGGACCCGCTGGCACGGCCGCACCGATGCCCAAGGCCGCTGTGAAGTACGCGCCTTCTATGGCAAGCACCGCATCACTATCGGCGGAAAAGAACGCGTCGTGGACTTGCAGCGTGCTCAGGCTACCCAGGTCATCTCAATCAAGTGACGGCCGTTTGCTCTACGTCGCTATTTCCGTGGAAGCACCGTGACTCTGCCAACACTCAGCAGGGCAGGGATCCAGGGAGGGCAACGCTCCCGAGAGTGTTGCCGCACCTTCTCCAGTAGCTTTTGATGCCCAGCCCGCGTATGCCTATCCTATAGGGCGATATGAGTGATGTGTTGTGTGCCTCCCCCGGGGCAAAACCCTCGAGCATCTTTCAAGCCCACCCCCGCCTGGTCTGGATCATGGCCCTGGCCTGTGGCGTGGGTGTGGCCAACCTCTGGTACAGCCAGCCGCTTCTCGTGGCCATGGGCCACAGTCTCAGTGTCCCCTCACAGCAGATCGGTCTGGTCGCCACGTTGACCCAGGTCGGCTATGCCCTCGGCATGCTGCTGTTTGTGCCTCTGGCCGACCTGCTGGACCGTCGCAAGCTGATTGTGACGCTGACGTGGGCGGTCTGCGGCGCTTTGGTCATAATCGCGTTGGCCCCGTCGCTGGGTTTCCTGCTCGCCGCCAGTTTCCTGGTCGGACTGACCACGGTGGCTCCCCAGGTGATCATTCCCTTTGCCGCTTCGCTGGCCCAACCGCGTGAGCGCGGCCGGATCGTCGGCAGCCTCTACACGGGGCTTCTGTTGGGCGTCCTCCTGGCCCGCACGGTCAGCGGATTCGTCGGCCAGTATTTCGGCTGGCGGATCATGTTCTGGCTGGCCGGCGCCTTGATGATCGGCATGGCAATCCTGCTGCGATTACTCCTGCCCAAAGATACCGCTCCAGCGGGATCATCTTATCAATCGCTTATGCGATCGATCTGGGCCTTGGTCAGGAATGAGCCGGAAGTGCGCGAAGCCGCCTTCATCGGCGGTGGCATGTTCGGAGCCTTCAGCGCCTTCTGGACCACTCTGGCTTTTCTCTTGGCCGCGCCGCCGTATCAGTATGGCAGCCAGGTGGCCGGCTTGTTTGGTCTGATCGGAGCCACCGGCGCCACAATCGCTCCACTGGCCGGCAGGTTGGCAGATCGGTATGGATCTCGCTGGGTTCGCAGTTGGGCATTGACCGCAACCGTCGTCGCCTTCGCGGTGCTTGGCCTGGGTACCTGGCATCTTTGGGCGCTGGTGCTGGGGGTAATCATACTGGACGGCGGGGTTCAGGCAGCTCACGTCTGCAACCAGACTCGCCTCTTCAGCCTCTTCCCCAGGGCGCAGGGCAGGGTCAACACGATCTACATGCTGGGTTTCTTCGGCGGCGGCTCGCTGGGATCCCTCCTGAGCATCGGGTGTTGGACGCATTGGCATTGGATCGGCGTCTGTGCCGTGGGTGTCACCCTCACCGGCTTGGCCTTCCTGGTCCACCTCTGGGGCGGCCGGAAGAAGGGCCTGGTCTCCATTGCGGTCGCGTCGAGTCCCTCCTGAATGGAGCATAGGTTTCCCTTCACACCCGACCGATTCGCTCCGCAAGCGAACCCCCAAGCCGGACTGTAGCGCAGCGCAAGTCCGGATCCTTCCCGATTTCGTAGAACATCCGGACCTGCGCTCCGCTCCGGCTTGAGAAGCGTTTCTGATGCATACCCACCCTCCTCGCTTCTCTTCTCTCTCGTGCCTCTGTGCCTCTTCACCCTGCCGCCCCGCGAGCGGAAATTATCTATACATTCTCATTGCATTTGCGATAGAAACACGGCACAATAAAAAGAGTTGCTGTGCATGAACAGCACCTATCTGTAATGCGTGGGTGTGATCATCGGATCGGCGTTGTAATGGGTGTGGCTGATCTTCCCCTGGGAGTGATGGGGGCTGGCGGTGTTTACATTCGGCGAGTCATATCTGTTTTGCATGTTTGTGTGTAGCTGTTGATTTAGTGTGCGGCCATCGTTGTCGCCGAGACGACCAGGTGTTTGATACACCTGCCGTGCGTCGGCCGATAGCCGCATGCGTCATATCGTTGCTTGGCTGGGCTTGACTCCAGTACGAAGCCGGCACCAGCCACGTAGGGTTGTTTTGTTCATATTGGGCTCCTCGTCGCGGTCGACAACAAGTGCGGAACTTGCGAGCGAACCTGTGGCGTTGGCGAATATTGCTCAAACAAACCAAGGCGGATTCATATCTCTTTAGAGGAAGGAAGGCTCTATGAAACCAGCACTCGTGAACATCGCTGCACGCCGAAACAATCGTCACACACAAACCAGCAAGCTCTTAAGAGATGCTTGCCGTCGAGTCCTGTCCAATCGTCCCCTCGTGCGTTTGGAGGGCCTGGAGTCGCGGACGCTGCTTTCAACCGTCGAGCTCAATCCCATAGCGGACACCTACGTTCGGGATGCCAATCCCGATATCAACTATGGCAGCGAGGCAACGCTGGTCGTGAAGAATGATCGGTCCAGCACGGCTTATGATGGCAACGATCGGCAGACCTACCTCAAGTTCGACCTCTCCGGAATAACAGGCCCGATCACTTCCGCCACCCTCGTGCTGACAGGGCAAAGCGACGTAAATGGTGATGGGTACTTTGCCGATGTGTATGGAGTCCCGAGCACCAACTGGCAGGAAGACTTGCTGACCTGGAATACACGCCCAGCCCGGGATATCACCCTCCAGGACAGTGCGTTCGTCGTGACCAATGTCGACCAGGTTTACCAGTGGAATGTGACCAACTGGATCACGAGCCACACGGGGGGACAGGTGGCCTTCACACTGACCGAAACCTACCTCGTTGACGACAACGGGAGAATGCACTTCTACTCCAGGGAGAACACCGATAAGAAGCCGAAGCTGATCATCAGCACCGGCACGCCGCAGGCGCCAGCAGCGGCGGCGAACGTGACGGCCACGCCCCAGGGCGGGGACAAGATCCGTCTGAGCTGGTCCGGCGTTGCCCAGGCCAGCACCTACCAGATCCTGCGCTCCACAACCTCGGGCAGCGGCTACACCCTGGTGGGCACCTCGGCGACTCAGTCCTTCGTCGATACCGGCCTGAACGCCGCAACCGACTACTATTACATTGTCAAAGCGGTCAACGGCACCGCCGTCGGCGCCGCGTCCGCAGAAGCCACCGCCAAGACCTTCACTACCCCCGCCGGCTGGACCGGCACCGACATCGGTTCGGCGTTGAACCCTGGCGGCAAAGGCTCCGCCAGCTACGACGCGGAGACGCAGACCTTCGCCATCCAAGGCGGCGGCAGCGATATCTGGAACAACGGGGATTCCTTCTACTATTTCTACCAGCCATTCAACACCGAGGGCACCATCACGGCACAGGTGATCAGCCAGGACGTGACTGGCGGCTGGGCCAAGTCGGGCGTGATGGTCCGGGAAAGCCTGGGTCTGGCCTCCAAGCACGCCTTTGTCGCCACCACGCCATCCAATGGCATCGCCATGCAGACCCGCCCGGTGGACGACGTCTACGGCAATTGCACGAGTGTGAATGTCGGCACCGGCCAGTTCTATGCTCCCTACTGGGTCCGATTGACCCGCACCGGCAATGTATTCACCGGCGAGATGTCGCCGGACGGCGTCACCTGGTCGCCTCTGGGAACGCAGCATATTGCCATGGGGACCAATGTCTATGTCGGCCTGGCCGTTGGCGCCGTCACGGGAACGGTGAGCACCACCCTCAACAACTCCTCTTTTGATAATGTCACGATAACCCCCCTGCAAGGGTTGAGCACCCCGGCCCTCCAGGCGTTGTCGTTTGAGGGATCCGCCATCAATCTGAGCTTCCTCGAGAACCCCTTTGCTTCGAAGTTTGTCATTGAACGTTCGACGACGGCCGATTTCAGCGCCAATGTCACCACCTTTGAGGTGGACCCGAATGGCACCTCATTCACGGATGTATCCGCCGATCCGACTCAAACCAATTACTACCGCATGAAAGCCGTTGGCGCCGCGGGCCAGTCGGCCTATTCCGCCGTGGTCGGCGCCAACATCGCGGCCCAGACCTTCATCGGCGATGGCGTTCGGGCCGAGTATTTCAACAACCACTTCCGCCGCGGCGAGACTGCATTGACCCGGTTCGAGATCGATCTGTACGAGCCGTTCGGCGATGGCAATGGTTCGGCCGGCCCGAGCGTTGATGCCGACCACTTCTCCTCGCGATGGACCGGCCGCATCATCGCACCGGCCACCGGCACCTACACCATCATCTCCCTGACGGACGATGACGGGTACCTCTGGGTGGATGGTCAACTGGTCAGTTCCGATCCGGGTGGCCATGGGTACCGCGACGCCACGAACATTACGCCAATCGATCTGGAAGAAGGCCAATCCTATGACTTTGTCTTCGAACAGCTCGATTCCGGCGGCGGCGCCTATGCTCGGGTTGATTGGATCCGGCCGGATGGCGTGCGCGAGACGATCCCCACTCAGTATCTGCGCCCCGATATGGGCGCCCTGAAACCCATGGAGGGAATCACCAAGGCCGCTCCATCGGATCTGTCCATTATGAACGATGGGACCAGCGGCTACGTCGGACTCTCCTGGACCGACAACGCCCGCAACGAGACCGGATTCCTTATCGAACGCGCAACCAATTCCTCCTTCACCGATGCCGTCATCGTCGATCGTCGCCCGGCCAGCACCGAACCCTACTCCGTCACCGTCTATGGCTACGACACCCCCATCCAACCCAACACCAAGTACTACTACCGAGTCAAGGCTATCAATCCGGACAACTCCTCCAGCTACAGCAA
>JBLNDH010000687.1:0-4178 GCA_050261455.1 Bacillota bacterium | reverse complement strand
CACAGCGAACGACTCTGAAGCAGATCGCTCGTCACCTGGGTGTGTCGGCGACGACTGTTTCGCGGGCGCTGAATGGTCAGGCCCGGCGCTATCGGATCACCCCGGCCATGGAAAGCAGGGTCCGGGCCGCGGCCCAGGAACTGGGGTTCACACCCAATGAAGTGGCCCGAGGGCTGCGTCTGAACCGGACGGCGACGATCGGGCTGGTCATCCCCGACATCTCCAACCCCTTTTTTGCTGGCATTGGCCATCATGTGGCCATTGAAGCGCGCAAGCGAGGCTACTCGCTAATCCTCTGTGACAGCCAGGATGACGCGGAACTGGAGATCGCGGCGTTGAATGCGCTACGGCGGCGCAGCGTCGATGGCCTGCTCGTGTGCCCGGTGGGTCAATCCATGGGGCATCTGAAAGAACTGGAACGGGCCGGCCTGCCCGCCGTGGTCATGGACCGCTACTTCGCGGACCTCAACCTGCCGTCTGTGGCGTCGGACAATGCAGGCGAAGCGCGGGAGGCCACGGAGTACCTGATTCGCTGCGGGTACCGCCGCATTGGCTGCATCCAGGGACTGGCGGGCACCGCCCCCAATGAGGATCGGCTCAAAGGATACCGGAATGCGCTGGCCCGGGGCGACTCCTTCGCCGAAGAGAGCGGGTACATCGGGGCCATGCAACTGCTGAGCGGCAGCCGCGACGTCACCGCGATCCTGGCATTCGCCAGCCCGATTGCGCTGGGAGTCCTGCGGGCCGTATCAGAACTGGGCCTACGCGTTCCCAACGATCTTTCGCTGATCACGTTTGATGAGCAGCCCTACTCGGCTCACCTGTCGCTGACGAGCGTGGCGCAGCGCCAGGTGGAGATGGGCGAGACCGGCTTCAGCCTGCTCATGCGCTGGATTCAGACCCGGGAGCAACGGCCCACGAGCGGCGTCGTGCTGCCGACGGGCATGATTCATCGGGCTTCGGTCAGGCGATTGTGCAGCGAGTCGAATTGAATGGACCTGCGCGACGGAAAGAGCAATGAAACGGTTTGGAGGTCCCATGCAAAAGTGCTGGCTATTGGTAATGGGCGCGATGTGCCTGTGTGTGACGATTGGCAAGGTCCAAGCAGCGGTGACGCCGAAGGCGGACCAGGTGGACTGCGTTGTACCCGATCGACAGGAGTCGCAGACGCCGGATCGCGTGCAACTGTCGGGGTGGGTGGGATCGCGCATCCAGGGCAATGAAGCCAACCGCATGGTGAAGATCGACACCGATCGGCTGCTGGAGGGGTACCGCAAACGACCCGGTCGGCAGGCTTGGGACGGGGAGCACATCGGCAAGTGGCTGCACGCCGCCACGCTGGTGTGGGTGAACAGCGGCGATTCGGCTTTGCGCCAGAAGCTGGACCAGGCTGTAATCGCGCTGACCAAGTGCCAGTTGGAGGATGGCTACCTGGGGACGTACGTGCAGAAGGACCGCTGGACCAGTTGGGATGTCTGGGCCCACAAGTACAACCTGATCGGGCTGATCACGTACATGCGCTACACGGGCAATATGGAGCCGCTGACGACCTGCCGGCGCATGGCGGACCTGCTGTGCAACACCTTCGGCGACACCTCCGGCAAACGCGACATCATCCCGGCCGGCGAGCATGTGGGCATGGCCCCAACCAGCGTTCTGGAGCCGATGGTGCTGATGTATCGCCTGACCGAAGCCCGATGAATCATGCCCGTCGGCAGCACGACGCCGCTCGTGGGCGGGGACAGGCAGATCCTCGACGCCTGCCTGATTGCCTGGCAGGACATCGTGGAGAACCGGCTCTATTTGACCGGCACCGCCAGCCATCACGAGCACTTCCACGACAACTTCGACCTGCCCAACACCGGCAATGTCGGCGAGACGTGCGTGACGGTGACGTGGCTTCAGTTCAACGCGCAGCTCCTGCGGTTGACGGGCGAAGCCCGCTTTGCGGAGGAACTGGAGAAGGTGGTGTTGAATCAACTGTTCGGCGCACAATGGCCGGATTGCGCGGCCTGGGGCTACTACGTGGAAATGGAAGGCAAGAAGCCCTACAGCGCGACGCTGGATGGACACTGCTGCCTGTCCAGCGGGCCGCGTGGCGTGGCGTTGATACCGACGTTTGCGATGAGCACCGATGCCGACGGCGTGGTGGTGAACCTGTATGATGCGGGGAAGGCACAGCTTACCCTGCGCGACCAGACATCGGTGGCGATGGCGATCGAGACGATGTTCCCGAGCGACGGGCGCGTGCGCATCGCGGTGAACCCGCCTGCGAAGAAAGCGTTTGCAGTGAAGTTGCGTGTTCCCGCCTGGTGCCGTGAGGCATCGGCGAAGGTGAACGGGCAAGCTCTGGATCTGAAGTGCGGGGCGGATGGCTACGCGGCCATTGCGCGAGAGTGGAAGTCGGGCGATGCGATTGAGTTGAACCTGAAGCTGGAGCCGCGTGTGGTCGTGGGCGACCATAAGCAGGCCGGCAAGGTAGCAGTGCTGTATGGTCCGCTGGTGCTGGCGGCGGATGCGGCGCTGCTGGGTGAGGGCGAGCCCGGTCTGTCCGCATTTGCTGCGGCGGGGCCGGACTTGGCGGCCTTGGGAGTGACGCCGGAGCCCGCGCCACAGGCGGTGAAGACGTGGGCTGGTTCGCAGGTGTTCAAGATCAAGGCGGTGACGCGGCGGGCGACTGAGAATGCGCCGGCCGGGTCGGCCCGGGAAATCCGGCTGATCCCGTTTGCCGATGCGGGCGGCACGGGCTCGCGCTATCAGATCTGGCTGCCGCTGCCGGGGACTGGCGCGGGGGCAAGCCTGCTGTTTGAGGGCAAGGAAAGCCGTAGCCGCTGGGGCAACCTGAGCGGCTCGATCAACGACGATCCACCGAGCGCCGTTGTGACCTTCGACGGCAAGAACGCGGCCGAGGATTGGTTTGCCGTGACACTCGATCAGCCGGTTGCAATCCGCCGGGTGGTTTTCCAGCACGGCAAGACGTTCCATGATGGCGGGTGGTTCGATGCGGCCGGTGGCAAGCCGCGTGTGCAGGTGCAGAAGAGCAAGGGCGGGGCATGGGAGACGATTGGCACGTTGGATGAGTATGCCCAGACCACCGCGACCGACAGCAAGGGGCTGAAGGAGGGCCAGGTGTTCACGTTGCGGTTGGCCGAGCCGCTGAAGGTTTTCGGCGTGCGCGTCATCGGCAAGCCCGCGGGCGGCGACAATGCGAGTCAGGCGTTTTCCTCGTGCGGCGGCCTGAAAGCATTTGCGAACTGATATTGAGGATGCCTCCCATGCAACTCAAGGCGGGTTTGTGCGTGACTGCGCGGAATAACCCGACCACGAGCACGGATGAGTTCGACCATGTACAAGAGCAGGGTACTGCCCAAGCCCCATGACATCTAATCAGCTTTCCGAGGTCTTCCTGATGCATATTCTATCTTTACCGATTCGGCCAGTGGCCCTTGCGAGTGTTCTGGCCATTCTGTGTGCACTGGCCCCCAACGCTTTCGCTCAGCAACTAGAGCCACCGCCGGGCAAGTACCGCACGAGTTGGGTGGGCAACAGCTTCGGTGGCGACGGTGGTCCGAACGGGTTGGGCTACTGGGTTCAGAACGGCGCAGACGAGATTGAGGTCTCGCCTGAGGGCGCCGTCATCGCTGGCACCGATTGGGATGAAGCGGGCCGGCGCGTTGGCTTGTACAAAGACGGCAAGTGCAACCGCGTGCTGCTCAAGCAGGAGAAGGGTAAGGAGACGGCCTGGGGCTGGAACACAGGCAATCACGCCATTGCCGTCAATGGGGACCAGATCTTCGTGGCCAATACCGGTAAACGGCTGCTGCGCTTCCGCTGGACGCCCGGAGACCTTGATTCAGCGAAGTTCGTTGACGAAGTGGAACTGCTCGACAAGGCTGTCGCGCTCAACTCGCGGGGCGAGAAGCTGGTCGTGGGATACGCCGGCCGGATCGAGCTGCGCCGCATTTCCGACATGGGTGTGATCTCCGGATTCGACCTGGCAGATGTGCGCGACCTGACTGTTGCGCCGGACCAGTCGCTGTGGGTTATCGCGGGGGGAAGAATCCTTCACCTGGACAGGGACGGCAAGGAAGCCGGGCCGGGCATCACGTCCATTCCGAAAGCGACGGCCGTGGCGTTCGACAATCAGGGCCGGCTGATCGTGTGCGATGATGGCCCGG
>JBLNDH010000686.1:0-6529 GCA_050261455.1 Bacillota bacterium | reverse complement strand
TGGAGCCGTTGGCGGAAGGGCAGACCGTTCGCGAGCGGCAGGAATTGATTTACCTGCCCACGGCCAACTCGGCGATGGCGGAGATCAAGGTGCACGAGTCCGCGCTTGACAAGGTCCGGCTTGGGCTGCCGGTGAAGGTGACGGTCGATGCAGTGCCCGGCAAGACGTTCATCGGACGAATCGCCAAGATCGCGCCTCTTCCCGATGCCCAGAGCTTCTGGCAGAACCCGGATCTGAAGGTGTACAACACCGAAATCTGGCTGGAAGGAAATAGTGACGAGCTGCGCACGGGCATGACCTGCCGTGCGGAGATCATCGTCGATCATTACCCCAATGCACTGTATGTTCCAGTGCAGGCGGTGGTGCGTGTGGCCGGTAAACCCACGGTATTCGTCCCCAGTGAGGAAGGCCCCGTGGCCCGGGCGATTGAGGTCGGCTTGGACAACAATAGCAAGATCCGCGTAATCAAGGGGCTGGCCGCGGGTGAGCAGGTCATCCTGAATCCTCCGCTGGCCGAGGCTGCGGCGCCCGATCAGGACAATGCTTCCGGTTCTGTGCCGAGCATTCCGCCGATTAATGCCGCCGGTCCGCAAACTCGACCGGCGGGAATGCCCGGAATGCGGCAAGGCATGCCCGGCGGACGGCGAATGCAGGGAGAGGCCGGCGATGGCACCAATCGCGCCGGGGGCGGTTCCGATCGCAGTGGGGCTCCCGGCCAGGGCGGTCCGGGTGCTCCTGGTGGCATGGGGCCCGGCCGGGGCTTCGGCAATATGACGCCGGAACAGATCCAGCAAATGGAACAGCGCCGCAAACAGTTCGAAGCCATGTCCCCGGAAGAACGCCAGAAGGCGATCGAGCAGTTCCGGCAACAACGTGGTCAACGTAACCCGGGCGCCGGCGGCCAAGGCGGAACGCCGCGGCCAGGCGGAAATGAACCTCAAGACGGGAATTCGTCCCGAGGCGGAAACCCGGCCCAAGGCGAAAACGCGCCCCAACGTGGAAACCCACAGCAATGACGACCCAGATCGCTCCATCCCAGTCGCATGCCTCAGCCGTGGAAGAAGTTGTTCGGCTGGTGGACGTGCGTAAGACGTACCTAATGGGCACGGAGAAAGTCCAGGCGCTGGCGGGAGTCTCGATCTCCTTCAAACGCGGCAGCTTCTGGGCGCTGATGGGCCCCAGTGGCTCAGGCAAGAGCACCATGCTTAATGTCCTGGGTTGCCTGGATCGGCCCACGTCCGGTCGTTACTTCCTGAAGGGTGAGGATGTCAGTCAGCTCCGGGACGATCCACTCAGCGAATTCCGTCTCCGGCACCTGGGATTCATTTTCCAGAGCTTCAACCTGATCCCACAGCTGACGGTGCGCGAAAACATCGAACTGCCGCTTTATTATCTGGGGTGGGATGCGGATAAGAGCGCGGTTCGAGCCGAGGAACTCGCCGAACTCGTGGGATTGGGTGGCCGATTGAATCACCGCCCCATGCAATTGTCCGGCGGCCAGCAGCAGCGTGTCGCTATCGCCCGGGCGCTGTCTAATGACCCGGCTATCCTTCTGGCCGATGAACCGACCGGAAACCTTGATACCGCTACCAGCATTCAGATCATGCGACTGCTGGTGGATCTCAACGAGCAAGGCAAGACGATTATTATGGTTACGCACGAACCGGATATCGCCAGCTACGCCAAGCAGCGATTGCACATGCGGGATGGCCAGATCGAGCGTATGGAGGGGGATATCTGATGCGCCAGTTCCGGCTCACACGTAATGTCCAACTGGGCATCAAGAACCTTCTACTGCACAAGCTGCGGTCGATTCTGACGATGCTCGGCGTGGTGTTCGGCGTCGGCAGCGTCGTCGCCATGCTCTCGGTTGGCGAAGGCGCCAGCAAAGATGCCCTGGACCGCATCCGCCTGCTGGGCAGCAATAACATCATCATCAACGCCATGAAGCCTGTGGAGGATGAAGGGTCCAATTCCATGCGGCGGCCCATGAGCGTCTATGGCCTGCTCTACGAGGATGAGGAACGGCTTCGCCAGGATTTCCCGGCGGTCGAACGCACCGTCCCAGTCAAGCTCTTGCGCAAAGAAGGACGCCTCCAGGATCAAACCTGGGAACTGCGCGTCGTCGGCACAGTGGCCGAATGGTTCGATCTGGTTCGCCGGCCCATCATTGCCGGGCGCACCCTGACGCAGCGCGACATCAAGGAGAAGGCTAATGTCGCCGTGCTCACTGAAAAGGGCGCTCGCGTGTTGTTGGCGACGCAGAATTCGATTGGCCAGTCCATGAAGATCGGGCCGGACTACTTCGAGGTAGTCGGTATCGTGAAGAATGAAACAACCCAGGCGGGTGGCGTGCAAACCCCCGACCAGGAGGCCGATGCCTATGTGCCCCTGTCGCTCGCTCGTGAGCGGTGGGGCGATATCAACACTCGACGCAGTGCCGGGTCGATGGAACGCGAACGCGTCGAACTTCACCAGTTGATCGTCGAAGTCAAGACGCCGGATAAGGTGGAGCAGGTCGCCGCAGGCATTGAATCGATGCTCAAATACTTCCACAAAAAGGTGGACTACAAGATGAGCGTGCCCCTGGCCCTGTTGCGCCAAGCCGAAGCCACCAAACGCACCTTCAACATCGTGCTCGGCTCCATCGCGGGCATCAGCCTTCTCGTGGGCGGCATCGGCATCATGAATATCATGCTCGCCTCAGTGACCGAGCGCACGCGGGAAATCGGCATTCGTCGCGCTATTGGGGCCAAGCGGCGCCAGATCGTTGGGCAGTTTCTGATCGAAACCATGGTTCTCTCGACGATCGGCGGCCTCATCGGTGTTGGGATCGGGGTTGGCATCCCTTGGATGATCACCATCATGGCCGGCATGCCCACGGTCATCACCGCGTACAGCCTGATCCTGTCGGTCGGCATCAGCATGGGGATCGGAATTGTCTTCGGATTGTATCCGGCGATCCGGGCGGCTAACTTGGACCCGATCGTGGCGCTGCGACATGAATGACGGTAGCTCCGCTGGCACAGGCCAGGCCCATGATCCATCGGCATCAACCCGCGCAACGCTGGCGGCAGTTGGGGCGATTGTTCTCTGGTGCTGGAGCGGTGTTTGCTACGCCGCCGGGGGACGCGCCGTCGGCGCCATGCCTTACCTCTCCCTGGTATCGGCGGTGGGAGTCCTGACGGTCATCCTGCTCCATTTGGCCTTCCGACGCCCGATTGCTCCATTGTTTCGATTGCCTTTGCGGTTGATCGTGGCGGGGCTCTTTGGCGTGGCCGTCTATTCGATCCTGCTCGGATGGGCTATGGGGATTGCGCAGGACAAGGACTTGGGGGCGGTGATGCTTCTGAACTACCTCTGGCCCATCTGGATTGTGCTGCTGGGAATGCTGCTGCTGCCGGTCCGGCTGCGAGTAACGCTTGTACTTGCCGGAGCCCTGCTGGGGTTCCTGGGTGTCGCCGTCGCACAAGGCTCGATCCGTATTGCACATCGGCCGATCGACTTCCTACCCCATGCCATGACACTGACGGCCTCGTTTCTCTGGGCACTCTACAGCGTACTGCTGCGTCGGTGGAATATCCCGGCCGAGCAGGGGGGATCCACGTTTCATTTCACGGTATGCTCGCTGTTAGCTGGGGGATTGGCACTGAAACAAGGTGCCTGGCAATCGATGGCCGCTCTCGATGCCCGGTCCGTGGGGTGGATTCTGTTCGGCGGCATTGGCCCCATTGGGCTCGCGTATTATGGGTGGGAGATCGGCGTAAAACGCGGTTCGGTTCACCTCATAGCATTGCTGGCTTACTTCATCCCTATCGGATCGGCAGTGCTTATCGGGTTGTTTTTCCATGCGGCGATGAGTCCTCGCCTGATCCTTGGCGCGGTGATGATCGCTATCGGCGCTTGGCTGGGCCATCGGGCGACCCGAAACCCGTCTGAGTAGTGTCCATGCGCAGTCAAAGCGGCTTCGAACTCTCTCGATAGGGCCGGCACGGGTCCTCTATTCCGATGTTGGTGCTATGTTTGGGCCAATGGGATTGATATGCGGTGCCATGACCTCCTTGGCCATGCCATGAAACGTCCCAGGAACACACCCTTCGCAAAGTTACGTTGCACATGGTTTTTGCCGTGTCATAATCTCACATAGGGCATATGCCTTCTGCGTCTGGATGGGCTTGAATGAATTGGAGAGCACGCGGTTTGGCAACCTTATGACTGGGTAAACGCAGAGGCCGCGGCGACCGCGAGCCGCTGCCAAGGAGTTGTCGATGTCTCATGCTGTGGGCGGCACGCCTCAATACCGCAAATCGAATCGCCGTCGTGAGCGGCAGCCTGCCCATCTTGCCTCTCTTGCCGAACCCCTCGAGCCGCGCTGGCTTCTGGCGGCGGACCTGGTCATCTCCGAGTTCATGGCCAGCAACAGCAAGACCCTCAAGGACAGCGAAGGCGACTACTCCGATTGGATTGAGATCAACAACCGAGGTGATGCGTCCATCGATCTGAATGGGTGGTACCTGACCGACAAGAGTAGCGAATTGACCGAGTGGCGGCTGCCGCAACGCGTTCTCGCTCCAGGCGAATATCTCCTGGTCTTCGCCTCCGGAAAGGACATGATCACTGCCGGTGGTGAACTGCATACCAGCTTCAGGCTCGAGGCCAGCGGCGAATACCTGGCCCTGGTACGTCCTGATGGCACAACCGTCCAGTTCGAATACGCCCCTAGGTTTCCTGCGCAAAGCTCGGATGTCTCTTTTGGCTTGGCGCCGGATTCCGACGAAAGAGTCTATTTCACCAAGCCGACCCCGCAGGCGGCCAATCAGCTCAGCGCATCCGAGCCGGTCTTCTCGCAACCAGGCAGGACCTTCTTCGGCTCACTGACCGTCTCGCTCAGCACCAGTTCGCCGGGGGCGCAGATCCGTTATACACTCGATCAGAGCACGCCCACCGCGACTTCGCTGCTCTACACCGGCCCGATCACCCTTACCAAGACGACCACGGTTCGCGCGCGTGTCTTTGTGTCCGGCATCGCGCCGGGGCCCATCGCCAGCCAGTGCTACTTTGCACTGGATACCAACGCGAAGAGCTTCCGCTCAAACCTGCCGGTTGTCGTGATCGATTCGTTCGGCAGATCGCTGGGCGACACGAGTCTTACTCCGGTGGCTGCTGCTTTCATCGAAACCGGCGCTGATGGCTACGCGGACATCACCGATCGAGTGGATTTCGCCGGCCGGGGGGGATTCCGTCTGCGTGGCCAGAGTTCTCAGGGTTTCCCGAAAGTTCCGTACGCGCTCGAAACATGGGATGAAAGCAACCACGATCGATCGGTCTCGATCCTGGGCATGCCTGCCGAGTCCGATTGGATCCTTTACAACCCGTACTCCGAAAAGTCACTGATGCAGAACTACCTGGCGTACATGTGGAGCAACCGCATGGGCGATTATGCGGTACGGACCCGGTATGTCGAGGTCTTTGTGAATACCGATGGCGGCAGCAAGATCAGCTACAGCAGCGATTACGTCGGCATTTACATTCTGATGGAGAAGATCAAGGTCGACGAGAACCGCGTTGATATTGCGCCGCTGACGCCCTCCGATAACGTCGAGCCCGACATTACCGGTGGGTATATCTTCAAGAAAGACAAGTTTGATGCCGGTGAACGCGGCTTCACCACCAGCACCGGGCAGGTGTTCCTGTATGCCGACCCCGGCGAGACCGAACTCACCGCTCAACAGAAAGCATATCTGACGGGCTACATCAACAGCTTTGAAAAGGCCCTCTATGGCGTCAACTTCAAGGACCCGCTCGAAGGGTATGCCAAGTACATCGATGTCGATTCGTGGATCGACGCTCACATCATGGTCGAGATGACCAAGAACATCGATGGCTTCCGCCTGAGCACCTACTGGTACAAGGACCGCGGCGGCAAGATCAAGATGGGGCCCATCTGGGACTACAATCTGTCCATGGGTAATGCCGACTATTACAGCGGCAGTAGCGCCATCGGCTGGTATTACTCCCAACTCAGCGACTACGACTATCCGTACTGGCGCAGGCTTTTCCAGGATCCCGACTTTCAGCAGCGATGGATCGACCGATGGCAGGAGCTTCGCCGCGATGCGTTTTCCACCAATCGCATCATGGCCGACATCGATGCGCTGGTGCAGCTCCTCTCCGATGGCAACGGCAACTATCCCGTCGGGGCGTATCCGACTCAGCCGGCCAACAACCCTGTTGTGCGGAACTTCAAACGCTGGAACGTCCTGGGCACCTATCTCTGGCCCAATGGATACGTTGGCCGTGGTTGGATGGACGATGTCAACTGGATGAAGAATTTCCTCAAGACCCGTTTGGCCTGGATTGACAGCCAATACCTGGCCGCCCCGGTTCTAAACCAAGATGCCGGGACGATCAGCAGCCCATTTAAGCTGACCCTCAGCAGCTCCGGCAAGCCCATCTATTACACTCTCGATGGTTCCGATCCGCGTCTGCCCGGTGGGGCGATCAATCCCAAAGCACGCCTCTACAATGG
>JBLNDH010000685.1:0-20204 GCA_050261455.1 Bacillota bacterium | reverse complement strand
GACCAATGCGATCTTGCCATTGAGTCCCGCCTTGTCCAGCAGGTTGTGGAACTTCTCCCAGATTTCCATTGCTGGCGGGGCGCCAAACATATCCTGGGCTCCCACGTAGACCACGTGGTAGCCGAGTTGCAAAAGGGCCAGATCGGTCTGCGGCTCGTGGCCGAAGAACTCCCCTCGCCAGGCGTAAGGCCGGCCAGCGGCGGTCCGGAAGGGGCGCACGACCGTGCATTGTCGGCCGCCGTCCATGGTGAACTGAAGCTGGCGGTAGCCGTGGAACGAGGACACCTTGGGCGTGACCCCTTGAGCAGCCAGGGACTTCTCAAAATCGAAGTTGGCATCGAGCTTGAAGGCGATCACCCTGCCAATGGCTTTGGCCATCAGCGCCGCGCCCTCGGCATTGGGGTGGATGTTATCGGAGAACCAGGCCTGCTTCCCCAGGAAGGCGGTATGCAGGTCGATCAGCTCCGTGGCGGTCTCGAAGGCCAACTGGCGAAGGATGGGGATTTGCTGCTGGGTAATCACCTCATCGTTGATCCCCCACATCACTTTGAAGGCTGGCATGGGCAGGCAAAGCAGCACCCGTGGCTTGGCGGGTAGTGCCCGGAATGCCTCGATCATCGCCTTCGCGTCGACGGCGAACTCATCCTTGAATTTCCAGTTCTGCGGCTTGCTGTCGTTGCCGCCCAGATCGATCACGACGACATTGGGGTTGAAGGCCAGCGCCTGCTGATAGGCGTTCTCATTCCAGTAGGGAAAGTCGCCGCGCTTGAGCATGGTGCGACCACTGACGCCATAGTTCCGCACCTCGTAGCCGGTGCCGAGGAGGTTCTGCATCTGCGCCGGATAGCAGTTCTGTTCGCGATCGTTGATGCCCGCGCCAAATGTGATGCTGGCTCCGATGCAGGCCACGCGAATCTTCTCCGCAGAGACTGGCGAGATCACTTGAGCACGGCCAGGAACTGGTATGCCAATGGCTAGTGCCAATGCCACCAGTATTGCCACGAATGTTCTGTTCATAATGGTTGTCTTCCAGTGCAGCCGAGCTATCGCAGTTCAACGCGATAATTGTGCCCGGCGACGGTCGGGAAAACCAGGCATTCGCCATTGCTCTGGTCGAGTTGGACGGAAATGGGCTCCGCTTTGCCGACTTCATGGATGGTGACCTGCTTGCCCGGCCAGGGATTCATCAGCCGGCATTGGGCGTCGCGCCGTGGTTGGATTTCCACGTAGTAAACGCCATCGGCATTCTTGGCGGCAGACACCAGGAAACCACCGCGGGCCTGGAAGTGACGGAAGGCCACCTCCGCCTTTGTCGCGACCGCCGGGAACAGGTGGATTCGCCCGCTGCGACTGTTGAGCAGAGCTTCGGCATCGCCGCTTGCATTCCGACTGCGCCTACCCCCTGCCTGGTCCGCTGGCACGCCCAAGAGCGTCAGTGTCTGTCCTGTGTTTCCCGAGGGCAACACCCGTACCGAGCGAAGCATCATGTCCCTCTGCTCCTGGGGAGAATCCAGATTGATTTCGTCGGCCAGAATGGTCGGATAGGCAGCGGCATCGCCAAAATGATCGCCACCCAGATGCCTTGGCTCCACGCCCGGCATGCCGGCGAAGACGACTCCCTCGGGTTTCTGCCAGGTTGGGTAGGGCGCCAATTGCGCCGCGACTTGACGCCATCGCTGGCGCAGGTCGGCGTCCACGCCGAGAATCTCTGCCGCCTCGGCCGCCCTCGTCAGCCCCCATCGGAACATGCACAGCGAACTGATCACATCCTTATTTCGGGAGAACTCCGGGTAGATCCCCCACCGCTCCTCCTCCATAGAGGGGATGATGTGATAGTAGCCGTCGGCGCCCTTCTTAGCGTAGGCGGCATAGAACAGGGCCATCTCCCGCATCAGGGGATAGCACTCGTTCCGGAGGAAATTCACATCGCCGCCGTAATCCCATTCGTCCCAGATCGGGCGGATGAGTTGCGCCATCGTACCCAGGCACAGTTCGAGAGTGATCGTCGTGTGGACGTATTTGTCGGGCTTGATCGGGGACAGATACCCATGGGTGATGAACATGCCAGGCATGTTGAACATGTCGCGAGCGTTCTGCTTTGCTCCAGGCAGCCAATGCCACACAAGCTGCTTATACATATCAAGGCTGTCGCCCCAATTGCGGACGAAGCGGGAGGTGTGAAAGATCTCATTATAGCAAGGAGCGCTGTCCCACTCCTGGAAGTCCCGCTCCGGAAGCGCGTACGAGGCGCTGCACTCGAACTGGCGCATATCGGTCTTGGTGCCGCCGCCGTGCCCGGTGGTCCAGCTCCGATACAAGCTACGGATATCATCGCTGGCCTCTCGGGTCGCGGTGCCATAGAACACGCGGCCGTTTTCCCGCTTGTCGTAGAACTCGTTCCACCACCTGGTGTTCTCACCCACCACACCCTCAAAGCCACCGGCTTCCGCTTCCGCCAGACGCTTCTTGGCCAAGGCCAGTAGATCCCCACCATCCATGGTCGTCACGATGGTAACAAAGGCTGTCAGCTTTCCATTTCTGGCGGGCGTGAACGTGGCCGTAGCGGCGGCGCCAGACGCCGCGGCAATGGCCGGTCTCATCACGTTGTTCCATTCCCCATTCAAGGGCTGATTCGCCGGCGGCGTGCCCAGGCCGGTCTTGCCTTCCACCGACTCCAGATTCACGTTGCCGGGCGCAGCCATCACGCCCATCAGCACATACTCAAAGCCCTGCGGAAACGTCTTTTCCGCCGGCATCCGCTGGCGAATCCAGAAAAAGCGACCGTCCTTCCCACTGGTGGGAGGGTCGATGGGTCCGTTGAAAGCTTTGTCCGCCTCGGCTTCCGGCCTGGTGTAGGTTTTGCCATCAGGGGTCATGTACATCAGGTGGGTGGTGTCCTGGTGCCGATACAACCGCAACCAAACAGGCGTGTCGATGCCCGCCAAGTCGCCGCGGATGGCGAAGACGTTGCTCGTCATTCCCAGCACATATTCAAGACTCGCCCGCGCATCGCCTTTGGCCACCTGCAGGCTCACGACACCGTTGGCGCAACTCTGCATAATTCGGGGTGCACTTGCACCGGCCATCGCATCGATTCCCAGGATGATCTGGCCCACGGGCTTCAGGCACGGGAATGCATATCGCATCGGTTTGCGATAGGGATCATACGATCCCCCCTCTTTCCGCAACCATCCCAGGTCTATGGGGCGTAGCGAATCGCCTTTCACTCCCACATAGGACTTGTTGACAGCCGCAAAGGCGCCTTCGGTGATCTCCTGCAAGGTCGGCGCCGGGAATTCGTGGAGGCGGCGGTCCCACACGTTGTTCTTGGTCAGACTGATGGTGATCCGATCTGGCGGCCCCCAGATGGTGTTCCGCATTTTCAAACTATTGATGGTCATCGACGGGCCGTTGAAAGGCTCTCCGCCGTTGTCCGGTTGAGGATTGGTGGGATTCAACGTGCTCTCCAACACCACCGATCGAGCCACCTCTCGCAGGGGCATTTCGCGCTCCCACGGAAGCGGTCGAGGCGGTGCCGCTGAAGCCGATAGGGCAGCGCCCATTGTGCACATCACCAGAATCGCCAGGCCATTCAGGCATTTCATGCGTTCCTCTGCCGCTAACAACCTCATTGATCAAACCCAGACCGATCCACCGCTGGCCAAGCATGGAATTCGCCGCCGTTACTCCGTCTGCGACGGCAGATTCTCCGGAATCTTCTCCGACAGTGGCATTTCTCCGCGGATCATCCGCGTGGCCGCCCCGGTCAGTTTCAAATACCAGTCCGAGGGGAGCCCTTCATGCGTCACGAAGTACTTGCCCACCGGGATCTCGTTGGCCACCTTGTAGATCGCGGTCCCCTCGTTGACTTCATCAAACATGCCGACAAAGACTGTGCGAATGCCCAGGGCCTTGAAGATGGCGAACTGCCGCCAGTAAAACTCGCCCTTGCGCCGTGCGATCATCGTCGCCCCCGGCCGCGTCTGCCGCAGGTTGTCCCAGGAAAAACCCGGAAACGCCGTGGGCATGTAACCGAGCCCCAGCTGTTTCAACTCAGCCAGATCACCTTCCCACACTTCCTTGCGTACCCGGTCCATGCTGCGATCGTCCCGATAGCGTCCAGCATTCCAGGGGCTGATGGCATCGAAGCTCCGGTAGACCTTCGCCCACGCCGGGTCGGAACGCGATTGGCCCTGCAGGGTCCGCCAGAAGGGGTCGATCCCACCGATCAGGTAGACCCCGCCGTATTGGGGATCGCTCTTGAAGAACTTGACCAACTCCTCGCCCTGCTCGGGGGTCCATGGCCGGTCCTTGAACCCCAGGCCCCACAGCAACACCACCGGTTTACCTTGGTGATGCAGGTAGCGGGAATCCTCGCGCACCTTGACCTGGTCGCAGAGGAACTTCCAGTCGTTGATGACGGCCGCCGTCGAGGCGTTGCGGCCCGTGCTCAAGTCGAGCATCATCGCCCAAACCCGCCCTTCGCGGTGGCAGCCTTCACGCACATTGGCCAAAACCATGTTGACATGGCGGGCACGGGCGGGGTTGGTCGTTTCGGAGATAAAGCGGCTGAGTAAGACACCATCGATCCCGTACTGCCGCATCCACTTGCAGTGCAACAGCACCGGTCCCTTGCGGAAAGCGCTGTACAATCGGGCCGGCGACCCGTCGGGCATCTTCAATCCGGGGACTTCGCACAGATCGGCAGGGTCGTATTCCGAAACATCGGGCCACATATCGACGACGAATCGTCCGCCATCCGGCCGATCCAGCCCCTGCCCCCAATGCCCAAAACCAAAGCGAGTCCCATCGCCAGGCGTATTGAACCACCCCTGGTAGCCGCAGAGCACCTTGCCATCCAAGGTCGTGGCGTCGATGTCCGTGCGTGTTGGCCCCGTGTAGGGCCGCAGCCACGGGTTGTCAGCATCGCCGGCCGGCACCTCCGCGGCATGCGCGGAGACGGCAATGGCCATCATACCTATCGCCAACAGGATCCTTGCGCTGTGACTGAGTGAACTCGTCCGCAACATTGGTCGGGATTTCTGCATCATAGTGGCTGTGGTTGATCTTGAGCCCATAGTCTACGGCTTCGGGCCGATCTGTGCTTGTTTGGCAGCGGCGTTCTTTGTACCCGGACCGGCAATCGTGGCCTGCTTGGCGAAGTACTCGCGGTATTCGCCAGGAGTGCGGCCGAAATGTCGCCGGAACTCGCGTGTGAAATGACTCTGATCGGCAAAGCCGCAGTTGGTTGCCACGTCCGCCAACAACTGGCTGGTGTAAACCAGGGCATGGCTGGCTATGCGCATCCGCAGGTTCTTCAGGTATTTTTGCGGGGTAAGCTGGAAGCCGTTGTAGAACCGCCGTTCGAAAGCCCGGACCGACATGTGCGCTAGTCGGGCCAACTGCTGATTGCTGATGTGAGAGCGGTAATGATCCCGCATGTAGGCCAGCACCGGCGCGAATTCCTGTCCCGGAACCAGATCCAGGCTGGGCGTGTGCAGCCACTGAGCGATACCGGCACTGCCAATCACCTCACCATCGTTGCCGAAGAGGGGAATCTTGTTGGTGACGTGCCAGCCAGTTGTCCCATCGGGTCGTCGGAACGGTTCGATGCGGTTCACGATCCGGCCGCCCGCCAATACCTGTTCATCATCCAAGCGATACTGATCGGCCAGGAACGCAGGGGCCAGATCATGGTCGGTCTTGCCCAGGATGCCATGGGAGCCATCGCCTGTCCGACTCTCGTGATCAGCCGTCGTCTGCATCATCAGAGACGTGCGGTTCACCCAACAGAAGCGGCCCTCGCGATCCTTGATCCAGGCCATCACATCTTCGAGGTGGTCGAAGAGCTCGATGATCTGCCGTACCTGCGGGTATTGTGTCAGGATCGCCATCCCGGAGTGCTGCAACGATTCACGACGATCGCCGTCATGCAACCCCCGCGTGTTGATCCGGTTATTCACAGCAGCCTCCTCGAACCAATCGGCACTTTCTCGGCCACGCCGCGCCAACAGTCGATCCTTGGCCACGATCCAAATACAAATCATGCATGCCATTCACGTTTGTCTCAAGCCCCCCGCCAGCGTGACCCGGTCGTGTATGACCTTCATAACCATTCCGAGAAAGCGGCCGTTCCCGCTCCGATCTCGCCGGTCCCATGCCGGCTTTGTATAATGCTCCCCCTTTAAGTGCCCCCGGAATCGTACTGGGATGTATGCTATGTCCTGCCCATCGGAATCTGCGCTACCCGCCACCCCCACTCTTGAGCCCCGCGACTCCACCACGTCCTGGGGGCTGGTAGTCACGTTGGGAGCGATGTCGGCCTGCGGTCCGTTTGCCATCGACACCTATCTTCCCGCATTCCCGCAGATCGCCCGCGACCTGCACACGCCTCTCGGCAACGTCCAACTGACCCTATCGGTATTCTTGCTGGGCTTGGCAACGGGGCAAGTTTTCTGGGGGACCTTGAGCGACCACCTGGGACGCCGACTGCCGCTGTTGGCCGGCACCTTGCTGTATGCTGGCAGTGCGGCGGCTTGCGCCAGCGCCGAGTCAATCGGTGTATTGATTCTGGCTCGCTTCCTCATGGGTCTGGGCGGCTCCGCCGGTGCGGTGCTTTCCCGAGCCATCGTCCGCGACCTGTATACCGAAGACCACGCCGCCCGATTCTTCTCGCTATTGATGATCATCGGCGGTATCGCCCCGATCATCGCCCCGTCGCTCGGTTCGATCCTGCTCGCCTATGGCGATTGGCATGTCGTGTTCTGGATAGTTTCCGCCTTTGGCGTCCTGTGTGCAGCGGCCATTGCGTGCCGTGTGCCCGAAACGCTCACGCCGGCGCGGCGACTGCGCGGCCATGTCGGTGCGGTCTTCCAGGGGTACCTCCACGTCCTAGGCCACGGCCAGTTCCTTAAACAGGCCACTGCGATCGGTCTGACCTCCGGGGTGCTGTTTGCCTATATTGCCAGTGCTCCAGTGGTCTACATGGAACTCTTCGGCGTCTCTCCTCGCCACTTCGGCTTTTGCTTTGCCGCTAATGCGGTCGGCCTCTATGCCGCAGGTCAACTCAACCGTTACCTGCTGACGCGTTTCTCCTCGCGCACAATCCTGATCTACGCCACCCGGCTCAACGTCCTGGCCTGCCTGCTGTTGGCGGGAATTGCCGGGACTCGCTGGGGCGGCTTACCGGCCTTCGCCGGTGTGTTGTGGGTATGCATCGCGAGTCTGGCGTTAGTGTTCCCCAATGCAACCGCCGCGGCCATGGCGCCTTTTGCCGACCAGGCGGGCAGCGCCTCGGCGGTTCTGGGCGTCCTGCAGTTTGCCATCGGTGCTGCCAGCGGAGCCCTTGTGGGGCAGCTGCCTGGCAGCACGGCCCTGCCCATGGCGGGCGTGATCGCCGCCTGTAGTTTCGGAGCCTGCACCCTCTTGGGCGGACTTGGGTGGCAAGTCACCGTGGCCAAGCGTTGCGTCGACAGGCTGTAGATCTCTGCGGCAGCATTCTTCCGTGCAAGTCAATGCGCAGCGCCGTGGATGGTTCTCGATAGACGCCCGTGGGCGATTCCTATCGTGTGGGCACAGCCCGATCATGGCCGGTTGTTCGCATCCAGTATCTCGCCAACGTGTACCACCACGGGGCCCAAGAGGCCAGCGGGCAGAAGTGCGCTGCCTTTAGCGGGGCCGTTGATCGTCCATGTCTTGCGTGCCTTTTCTTCAAGTCCGGCATCGTAGGCCAATCGGTTGAACCAGGTATTGGTCACCTCCACGGCGAGGCGGTTGACGCCGGGCTTCACCAGGCGGGTGATGTCCAACCTGTAAGGAGAAGTCCAGACACTCCCGGCCGGTTCATCATTGATACGCACACTAGCGATGACCTGTACGCATCCCAGATCGAGCTCCACACGCGTGCCAGGTGCCGGCAGTTCGAAGGTGAACTCGGTTGTGTACGTGGCTGTTCCGGAAAACGCCTGCGCCTCGGGTGGCAGGCTCAGTTCCGTCCACGACATCAGCCGCTCCACCCGCACCGCCGCGGGCCCTCCCCATCCGGCAGGGAAAGCCAGAGTCCAAGGCCCTGCAAGTGAGATGCTCCGCGGCGTGCGGGTCTTCCATGTTGAGGTTGTCCCATCCTCATGCGTCGCGCGGTAAACGCCGGGCTCCCATGCCAGCAGGCGGGCGCCATCGTCGAGCACCTCGCACGCGGGCCGCGGCGCACCAACCAGTTCAGCCAGCGATAAGGGCTCGCCTTCCCACGCCTCCAGGCGTTTTTTCTGCCCATCCGGCATCTGCATCACAACGAGCAACTTCTTGCGTGTCTGCAACGCGGGGTCGCCGCCCGCCCAGGCGTTGTTGGCCCTGATCACGTTTATGCCGCGTGCCCGGTCCTGACGGACCTTATCCGTCACGTTTAAGCAGCGGCTGGGATCCGAGAGATCGCCGTACGTGGCGGACATGACTTGCAGACCGTCCGCGACGACGCGGGGCACCTGCGCATCCGCCACCGTCGCCCCGTCATGCTCCACCCGAACGACGCGGTTCAGCGCGGGTCTGTCACCCGGCCGGAACACCACGAAGAGCGACCCCGAGGGTGGTAGTTCCAACGCCACCAGGCTCGTGTCCCCTTCACGCCGCACCACGCCCGCAGGCGTCCTGTCGCCCGTCAGTGGATTCCACAGTTCGACCGCGCCAGTGGCTCGGAACCGGAGCGTTCCGCGGAATCCCTGCTGCAAACGCGTCGCCACGAAATACCAGTCAGCTCCATCGGTCTGCCGGTGCGTCCAGACCACACCGTCGCCCTCGACATCGCGGCCAAGACCGAGCCTGGCCAACGCGGTGTCGAGCGCCATCTCCATCACGCGTCCTTTACCCACAAGCCGCACACTTTTCAGCGTCCCAGCTTCGGGCGGTCTTCCTTCCGTACCCCATAGCGTCTGGACTGCATCGCGGAACCGCTTCTCCGCCTCCGCCCCCCCACTTAGCGTCGCCAGGCCGCGCGGGCGTTCTCCGACCAGCACCGCTCCCGCGTTGACGAGGGACACCATGCGTTCGAGGGTCTCCGGAAGCATACGCGGGCAATTGCGCAGCCACAGCACGCGATAGCTTAGCCCCTCCGGGGTGACCAACATGCCATCGCGCACCGATAGCCGGTTCAGCAGAACATCCGGGTTGCAGTAGTCATAGTGATAGCCGGCCGGAAATGGTGCATCCTGGCGTGGCTTGTGATCCTGCTCGTCGCCCAGATACCAGAGCACATCCGACACCGGGCGGCCACGTTCCAGCAGATAGCCACAGCGAGCCAGATACGCGGTAAACGCCGGCATGTGCTTCCACCATGTCTGGCCACGAAGGAAGGGCGTGCCGATCCCCGAGCCGAAGGATGTGCCTGGCGGCAGGAAACCCATTTGCGGGTTATGGGTATACGTGTGGAACACAAGATGCGTCACGCCTTCGGCGAAGTGGATATCCGCAATGTGTTTCAGCATACCGGGATGTTCATTCCACGTCAGATCAAATGACGTGAAGGCCTCGGCTGCCACGCGAGGTTTGCCATAGATTCGTGCGGCCGACACGCACGGCTTGACCGGCTTGAATTCGAAACTGCCGACAAAAGCCTCAGATCGGGGATGCCAGAATTCGCACATCGGTACATCGGCGTGCTTGTAGTACTCCAGGATGTCGCCGGGGAACACATCGCCCGATGCCGTCTCGAAGGAGATCGCCAGTCCGTTCTCGTGCCCCAGTTCGGCCATGCGTCCGAAGAAGTTCCTGACCACCAGATCGTTGATCGTCCCCCGCCAATCGCGTAAGAAACGCACGGTGGTTTCGGGATCACCGACCACATATCCCGCCAGGGCCGGAAACCACGGCTTCAGCGAGTAGCCGCGAAGTTGCGAGAACTGTTTTTCCAGGCCCGGCGTCCATGTCTGCGTCTCGCACTCCCAACTATCGAGGAGCATGCCCTGCAGCAGCCCGCCGCCGACGGGCCCGTCCTTCGCCGCGAGCCGCCCGATGTATCCGGCGAAGTGCGTCTCGGCCCCGGTCGGCGAGAGCTTGTCGCACTCCCAACCGGTCGCCTCGGCTGGCGCCGGCCCGTTGCGTTTGCCGGTGTTGACGTGCCCCCAGCGCAGCACCGTCCAGCGGCCTTCCGGTGCCGTCCAGCGGAGCTTCCCCTGGCTATCCATTTTGTCGGTCAGGTCGATTATCCGGGCGGGATCGACCCAGGCCACCTTCGTCTGCGGAGGATGCGGCATGCGGTCCAGGCCACCCAGCACCCACGCCGCTTCCGCCTCCCAATTATTCTGTCTCGCAGCCGTGAAAAGCTGGATGTAGGAGAACGCCATCCTATGCTTGTGATCGATGGTAATCCGGTACGTCCGGGCGGGGACTTCCGAACACGCCAGCGAAATCGGCCTGTTGCCTTGAAAATTGCTTGCCGGCATCTTGCGCCGCGATACCTCGCGCATGCCCTCCGGCAAGATGGCCTGCACAGTAATCGTCACGCCTGGATCGTAACACCACTCATGGTTGAAGCCCTGAACGGACGGGAACTCCACGGTACGGAGCGTCACCGGTTGCTCGAACGTGGCTTCCACCCAGACCGGCTCACCGGCGGGTTCCAGGCGGATCGCCCCACCGTCCTGGCTTCGCAGGCACTTTTCCCAGGGCAAGTCCGGGCGATTGCTCCGAACGGACGCTGGCGTCAGCGCCTTGCCCGTATCCCCTTCCGGAGTGGGGAAGGCCACCACCATCACGTCCCGGTAGTCCCGCCACGCCTCTTGGCTAGGCAGCGGCAGGGCGACACTCAGGTTGCCGCCACCCGTCACGTCGGTGCGGCTCCAGACCAGGTGTCGCATCGCCCTGTCCGGCGTAATCCAAGGCCCGCCGGCCATCGCCCAGCCCGGACAGTTCTGCATCGTGAAACGCAGTCCCAACCGCCGGCACTCCTCGGCCACATGCCGCACTGCCCCATCCCATCGCTCACTGAGGCACTTGATCTGCGGTTCCACACCCGGCCACGGGCCACCAAACTGACCGTGGAAGAGTTGAACGCCCTCGACCCCCGCACCCGCGATCGCCTCCAGATCCGCCGTGATCCCCGGCTTGGCCACGTTTCCGCCGATGAAGTGGAACCACGTCTCCGGATGAAAAACTCGGGAGGGCTCACGAAAAGCGGCGACATCTTCCTGATCAAACGGCCTATGCCGTAATTCGGTGTCCGGGACCGCCGCTGGCGTCCCGCCCTCGGCAACGGCAATGGACATGAGAGCCATTGTCAGACAGGTCAAGCCACACACCCACCTCAGCCGCATAAACCAAATTCTGCCGCGCACTTGTTCTCCTTCGCAATCGCCGGCCACGAGCAGAGACTGCCGACTGACAGGGGAATTGATCGTCCGCCGGAACTCACGGAATACCTCCCGCCTCGGGATACTGTCAAGTCTGGCCGATTGTCCCGCCCCATGCCAGCATTGAGGGGGCAACGTCAGATGCTGGCCAACCTCCCGCGGCCCATTTCGATTCCTGGGAAAGATGGAACGCAGCCAGGAGTGTATTCGTGCGTGCGATGCGGCTTGTGGGCAGAGGAACTTGTGCTGAACGTTGCGATGGCCGCCAGAGGCCCGGCATCGAGCAATCCCCAATTCACGTCCAACGCGTCGAAGGGTTACCTGCGGTCCACACGTTGCAGGGAGCCACAGCAGAACAGTACGCTGCCGCGCCCAACTGCAAGGTGCATCTGATTGGGCGGGCGGTAGACATAGCAATGTCGCCAACCCTCGCAATCCTCGCCGGCGGACAGAGTAAGCGAATGGGCTTCTCCAAAGCCACGTTGCGTATCGGCCATACGCCCATTCTCGAATATCTGCTTGACCACTTTCGCTGGTTGGGGCCCACATTGCTGGTCACATCCCCCGCCAACCAGCATCCACCTGGATGGGATTGCTTCGATCGCGAAGTAAGCGATCCAGTCTCGGGAATTGGCCCCCTGCGCGGCGTGGTCACGGCACTGGAGCACTCATCGGAGGCCCATGCCGTACTCGTTACCGTGGACATGCCGTGGGTACGGTCGGAACAGCTCCTCTGGCTGGTGGAATCCTTTAGACGACTGGACGATGCGTTGGGCCTGATGCTCATCCGATCTGGGCCATCAACGGCAAAGATCGAGCCCTTTCCCTCGATCTTCCAGACAAAGGCTGCACCGCTCCTTCGCGAGATGCTGTCTGCCGGGCAGCGATCGGTACAAGGATTGCTCCGACATGGCGGGTTCCAAAGCCTGCCTGCGCCTGAGGCTTGGGACGAAAGGATATGGACCAACTTGAACCATCCGACTGATTTCGAGGCATTCCTGGCGCAATGGCTTGCACACGAGGCTGGCCGTTGATGTGGGAGGACCTGTGAACGACAACGACGACCGTGCCGACAAAGTGCCCGGCACATTCAAGGAGTTCGTAGCGAGATTTCCGGAAATGGGTAAGGCCCACGAGCAAATTGCCCGGGCTGTCGAGTCTTCCGGGCCCTTGGACCGCAAGACGCAGGAGTTGATCAAGATCGGTCTGAGTATCGGCGCCGGGTTGGAAAGTGCGGTGCGCAGCCATGTCCGGCGGGCCATGCACGAGGGCGTCACTGAAGCGGAGATCGAGCAATCGATCCTGCTGGCCTACAACACCTGTGGATGGCCTCGGATGGTGATGGCGTGGCGATGGGCGAGCGAGCAATTGGCCCGCCACGATACAAGCAACGAGGAGAGATGTGCTCCTTCCAGTGATTGAATCTTCGCAGCGCCCTGTGTCCCTTCTGGACAGCGGTCCCCGATCGATCGCCGCGGTGAAGGTGTTGCGCATAGGTCTGACCGACCGGTGCAACTTTCGCTGCGTGTACTGCATGCCGGAAGCGGGAGTAGAGTGGCTGAATAACTCGTTGATTCTCTCTTTTGACGAGATCGTCGAGGTGGTGCGTGTCGCGGCGGATCTCCATCACATTGCAAACGTGAAACTCACTGGGGGCGAGCCGACTGTACGCCCGGGCCTGGCTCAGCTAGTCCGTCGCCTTCGCGCAATCGGGTCAACCCGCGATCTGTCCATGACAACCAATGGCATGCTGCTGGAGCGTCTGGCGGGGCCACTTCGGGACGCCGGCTTGGACCGGGTGACGGTGAGCATCGACAGCCTGCGGCCGGACCGGTTCCGAAGAATCACACGGACCGGGGATTTGCACACGGTGTTGCGCGGCGTGGACGCGGCGTGCGAGGCCGGCTTTTCCAGTTTGAAAATCAACTGCGTGGCGATGCGGGGAATCAATGATGACGAGTTTGCCGATTTCGCTGCGTTGACCGTGGCGAACCGGATTACGGTGAGGTTTATTGAATACATGCCGCTGGGGGACGCGGTGGTGCAGCATGCCGGGGTATCGCCCGACGAAGTTGGTCCGGCCGCGTCATGCGGAGGGCAGGATCGCGGGAACGTGTTCGTATCGGAGGCCACGATTCGCGCGCGCATTGAGGAGCGATTGGGGCCACTGATCGGGGTGGATCGGACGACCGAGGCCGGAGCGGGTCCAGCAAAGGTATACCGGCTGGCGCGGGGCAACTCCGCGGGGCGGATTGGGTTCATCAGCGCCATGTCGGCCCCGTTTTGCGCGACGTGCAACCGACTGCGTCTAACCGCGGCGGGCGTGCTGCGCTCGTGCCTGTTTGAGGGCGGCGAAGTGGATCTCAAGCCGCTTCTGCGCCGCCAACCTGCGGGAGGCAGGCGAACCGCGATGCTCGCGCAGGCGATGGTGGATTGTATACGTCTGAAGCCAGTTGTGCATGGAGAGCATGGAACGGAGCAGATGAGCCGAATCGGGGGATGATCAGCTTGGCAGTCCACGGCCACTGGATGCAGCATGGACACGTTCGCGAATACAGAGGCACATACTTGCGATATCCTGCGATGGGATGGTGGCGAGTTGGCGCAATCCGCCGATGAGTTGGCTGTCGAGGAGCCGCTGGAGATCCGTGTCCGCGGTCGGGCCATCAGCATCACCATGCGTACACCCGGCCACGACGAGGAACTGGCGGCCGGCTTCCTGCTGACCGAGGGGCTCGTGCGACATCGGGATGACATTCTCCATATCGAGGCTTGTTCGCGTAATGAAGACGGCAATGTGCTGAATGTTTTGCTGGCGCCAGACGTCTATGTGGACTTCTCTCGGCTGACTCGCTATGTCTTCGCCGCCTCCAGTTGTGGCTTGTGCGGGAAGGCCAGCATTGATGCGGTTTGCACTGCTTTCCCACGGGTTGAATCCGATTTGGTTGTGCACGCGCAGACCCTGGCGAAGCTGCCGGATGCCATGCGGCAGGTGCAAGCCACCTTCGATCGCACGGGAGGTCTTCACGCCGCCGGTCTATTTGACGCATACGGCCGATTGCTCGTTCTGCGAGAAGATGTCGGGCGTCATAATGCCGTGGACAAAGTACTCGGACGTGCCACTTTTGACGGGTTGCTACCCCTGCGGAACCACATCCTGCTGGTCAGCGGCCGAGCCAGCTTTGAAATTATGCAGAAGGCCCTGGCTGGGGGCGTGGCAGTGGTGGCGGCCGTCTCGGCGCCCTCCAGCCTCGCTGTATCCTTCGCACAAGAAAGCAACCAGACGCTGATCGGCTTCCTGCGGGGACAGCGGATGAACATCTACACGCACCCACACCGGGTGCGCTGCCTGGACAGAATGATGGGCACGGGCAAACGAACTTGATGAGTTGGCCTGTCCGGCCGCAGTGAAGCGGGCGTAACCGGCTGCCAGCTAGCAAGCATGTTGCTGTGGAGGACCCTATGTTCCGCTGTCCATCCTGCATCATTCAGGAGTTGCCCAATGACGTCCCGTGGTAATCGATACACCTCCCTGATCATCGGAGCATGTCTGCTGATGCTGTCGGCGAACGGATCGCAGACTAAACAAATGGGGTCGCCCCGTACGCGATCATTCTTGCTGAACTACCACGGCGAGATCAACGGTCTGATACCGGGCCAGGCTGCCTGTATCTGGTTGCCCGTACCCTCTGATAGCAGCTACCAGACTGTCAAGGAGGTCTCTCGGACATTGGGAGCAAGCAGCCAGATCGGAAGGGATCAGCGATTCGGCAATAAGATCCTGTACTTTCAGCAACGAGCGGACAGGAGTGGCCAAATCCGCTTCCAGATTACTTATCGCATCACACGCCAGGAAGTGCGATCGAACTTTGAACGCGGACACGGCGAGGCGGATGCCGCGGTCGATCAGGAGTGCCATTTGTTTCTCGGACCGGATGCGAACGTCCCTGTTGGCGGTAAGACCATGACTTTGCTGAAGGGTATAGACTTGCCCACCAATCAGTTGCAGCTTGGCCGCCTGCTCTATGACGTGGTCAACAGGCACATGACCTACGCCAAGGACACCCCAGGATCGGGCCGTGGCGATGCAGTCTGGGCCTGTGAATCCGGCCGTGGCAACTGTTCCGACTTCCACAGTCTCTTCATTGCGTTGGCCCGAGGCAACCACCTACCGGCCAAGTTCGAGATTGGCTTTTCCCTCCCGGCGCAGCGAGGTCAGGGAACCATCTCGGGCTATCACTGCTGGGGATGGTTCAAACCGCACGGATACAACTGGATCCCGGTCGACATCTCCGAGGCAAAGAAAGATGCCTCGATGCGCGACTACTACTTCGGCAATCTCACGGAGAATCGCGTGGTCTTCAGTGTCGGCCGAAGCCTTGTACTTGTGCCGCGGCAAGCTGGACCACCGCTGAACTTCTTCGTGAACCCCTATGCTGAAGTCGATAAGAAGCCTTACCCCGCGGACAAGATCCGCTGCTGGTGCGAATACCAGGATACCCATGGGAACACTGACTAGTGGAATAAGTGCCATTCCTCTTTCGGAAAGTCCGAACGGATCCACCGGACACTCACGCCTCCTGCCCAGGCCGGTTCCGCGTCTCACCTCGCTATCCAGTTGCGCCGGTTGTGCCGCCAAGCTAGGGCAGGTACTGCTCCGAGAGTTGCTGCACGGATTGCCGCATCACGAGGATGGCAACGTGCTGGTGGCCGAGTCAACCGGCGATGATGCGGGCATTTACCGCTTGCGGCCCGATTGCGCACTGGTGCAAACGGTCGACTTCTTCACACCCATCGTGGACGATCCGTTCGATTACGGCCAGATTGCGGCGGCCAATGCGGTCTCCGACGTCTATGCAATGGGCGGGCGGCCGCTAACGGCGATGAACCTCGTTGGCATGCCGACTGATCGATTACCCTCCAGCGTGATTCGCCGCATTCTGCGTGGCGGCGCTGCCAAGCTTGCCGAAGCCCGGTGTGCGCTGGTGGGCGGCCACACGATCCGATGCCCTGAGCCGATCTATGGCATCTCCGTAACCGGTACGGTTCACCCGCGGCGCATCACCCCCAATGCGGCAGCCCGTCCTGGGGACCTGCTCCTGTTGACCAAGCCGCTGGGCACCGGCATCGTGACCACCGCCCTCAAACGAGGCCTGGCACCGCCTCGATTGGCCCGACTGGCCATCGCAAGCATGAAACGGCTGAACGTCGCCGGCGCCGAGTTGGCCGAGCGGGGCCTGGTCAGAGCCGCGACCGACATTACCGGCTTCGGGCTGATGGGCCACCTCGCATCCCTGTGCCGCGCCAGCCATGTCAGTGCGGAGATCGACGCCGCAGCCGTTCCCATCTTTTCGCCACAGGTTTTGGAACTAGTGGCCACAGGCTGCGTTCCCGGTGGCAGTCGGACTAACCGCACGGCTGCGGAAGCGATCGCACGGTGGAAGAAGGTCGATGATGTCCTTCGAACCGTGCTGACCGATGCCCAGACCAGCGGTGGGCTGCTTCTGGCGGTCTCTCCGCGAAAGCTCGACGCAGTCCGTCACGTGCTTCGTCTCAGCCCCACGCCAACAGCAGCAGTAATCGGGCGCGTCGTCTCCTCCCGCCATTCGCACATTGTGGTCCACCAAGGAGCCGGTTTCCCATGAGCCGCGACATCCGCCATTACATCCTCGCCACCGCCGGACACGTCGACCATGGTAAAAGCTCTCTGGTACGACAGCTCACCGGCACTGATCCCGACCGCCTGCCCGAGGAGAAGGCACGCGGCATGACCATTGATCTGGGGTTCGCCTCGCTGGAATTGCCCTCACCGCCAAACGCCGCGTCGGCGATCTACCGCATTGGGATCGTGGATGTGCCCGGCCATGAGGATTTCATCCGCAACATGGTCGCTGGGGTCGGATCGGTCGACTTGGCGATGCTGGTGGTCGCTGCCGATGATGGCTGGATGCCTCAGACGGAGGAGCACCTGCAAATCCTCACCTACCTGGGCCTGCAGCGTGGCGTGGTTGCGCTGACGAAAGTGGATTGCGTTGCGGCATCAACCGCTTCCATCGAAAGGCATGTGCGTGAGCGCCTGCAGGCTTCGCCGCTTGCCGAGGCGCCGATCATTCCCGTATCGGCGATCACCGGTCAAGGCATGGATCGCCTGCAGGCGGAACTTGCGCGGATACTGGCCGATGTGCCCCCGCAACTGGATCGAGGCAAGCCCCGCCTGGCCATAGATCGGGCGTTTACGCTCAGAGGCATCGGTACTGTAGTAACCGGAACGCTCTCCGGTGGCATGCTGAGCCGCGGTCAGCGTATCCTGATGCAGCCCGGCGGGGTGGCCACACGCATACGTTCGCTCCAGAGCCACCACTGCGAACTCGAGCAGGCTCTTCCGGGCACCCGGCTGGCCATGAATCTGCCGGATCTGTGCGTCCGAACCTCAAGCACAGAGCACGAGCCAAACTCTGTTGGCCGCGGCGATGTCATTACGATCAACGATCTGGGGACGGCCACCGACGCGCTCGACGTCCTACTACATTGCATGCCGAGGCCGAATTCGACGGCAAATGCACCCGCTATCAATCTGCTCCGCAACGGAATGCACGTCCACGTTCACCACGGCACGGCGCGGGTTTCTGCCCGCATCTACCTGCTCGACGGCGAGTGCCTGACGCCCGGCGCGTCGGCCATTGCCCGCCTGCGGCTGGAATCGCGTCTACTGGCGTTGTGCGGCGATCGGCTGGTCGTGCGAGATTCCTCCGCGCGTCGTACCCTGGCGGGTGGAATCGTCCTGGAATGTGATGCCGGGCGTTTCCCTTTGCGCCGCGAGCCAACCCGAACATTCCTCCGCACTCGCGCCACAGCCCCGCATTCCGCGGAGGTCCTGATTACTTCCCAAATCGCCCGCGACCACTGGGCTTGTCCCAAAGCCCTGAACACCCGTTGTGTCCTGCCGGAGAGCGATGTTCTGGGCGTCTGCCGGGACCTGGTAAGCCGCAGCGTGGCCGTGTCGGTCGGCAGCCGCATGATACATGCCGAATACTGGCGTCAAGCTGCAGCTACCGCCCGCCGTGCGGTGGATAACTGGCATACCCGACATCCTGAGCAGCCGGGGATACCCCTCGACGTGCTCCGTCAGGTTCTGCCGAAAGATCTTGGAGACAGCGAGGCGTTTGGCGCAATGATCCGGTCTCTGACCCAAGATGGTTATGTCCAAGCCGCAGCGGTCATCGGCCGGGCCACACATCGCCCCAGTCTCCCACCCCGCCTCCAAGCCGCTGGCCAGCGATTGCGGGCCATCTTGGAAGCCAACCGGTTCGATCCCCCCGGGCGTCAGCAACTCGCGCCCGATGATGTGTCACGCCAGGCATTGAAGTTCCTCGTAGCCAATGGCGAGGCCGTCGAACTCTCGCCGGATCTGGTAATCTCCGCCCGCGCCCTGGCCCTTGCGACCGAAGCGGTCACCGCTTGGATTCGGCAACACGGCCCTGGAACGGTCAGCCAACTCAAGGCAGCCGTGAATGCCAGCCGCAGGATCATGGTCCCGCTGCTGGAAAAGCTGGATAGCTTGAAAGTAACCCGCCGATCAGGCGACCAAAGAGACTTGTGGCAGGCAATTCCAGCGAATCCGCCGGACCACCCCGCCTTCCGATGAGCAGATCTGCTTCGGGGCAAACTCACCGCCGAACGCCCGGTGGCTGGTTCCCAGATGAGGGTTATCTGTGTGCGACCGGCACGGCGCGGAACAGCTCCAGCGACCGAATGATGGTCTGCGACACGCCCCAAGCCAAGGGGATGCCAACAACGATCCAGGCAAGCATGACCCATAGGAGCGAGGTTCGGCCAGCGTCCTGTGGCCCTGTTGATCCGGATGTGGGCTCGATGTTGTGCGTCGTCACGGGATGAATCCTTCTTCAAAGGTCAACGCGGTCCTTGTTCGGATCACGACCCGGCATTGTGGAATCCGGGCTGCGTTTGGCCTGCTCCCGGGTGACGCTGCCAGGATGAGCCTGTGGCGACGCCTCCCGTCCAGGTGTTTCACCCCCTGCAACACCGGTCGTACTAGTCACGGGACTTGCTTCCGCCTGGCGAACCGCGCGGATCATGAGGTTGCAGATCAGTCCAATCACGAGGATCCCCGCCATCGCCCACAACACGGTCGAGTAGGCTGCAGGAGGCGAAGCCCCTTGGTCCAGGCGATAGCGGCGGATGTAATTGACCAACACCGGTCCGACGATGCCGGCGGCGGACCAGGCAGTCAGCACCCGCCCGTAGATCGGGGCAAAGTCCTTTGCGCCAAACAGGTCGCGTATGTACGCCGGCATCGTCGCGAATCCGCCGCCGTACATGCTCAGCAGCACGCAGCAGATAGCGACGAACAAAAGCACGCTGGCGAAGCGAGTTCCCGCGAATGGAGCCAAAAAGTACAACGGCGCGCCGATGAGGAAAAAGCACATGAACGTCCACTTCCGGCCGATGTAGTCGGAGGTCGCCGACCAGAAGAAACGCCCGCCCATGTTGAAGAGGCTCAGCAGACCGACGAAGCCACCAGCGGCCGCCTCGAGCACCCGCCCCGGGAACATCTCCTGGATCATCGGCGAAGCCTGCTCGATGATGCCGATACCGGCCGTGGTGTTGGTGAACAGGACCATCCACTGGAGCCACCACTGCGGCGTGCGGAACGCAACGTTGGCGGGAACGTTGCCGGTGGTGATCATCCCCCCGGCCTTCGGCTTCGGCTCCCATCCCGCCGGCTTCCAGTCGGGTGGCGGGATGCGGACTGTGAATACGCCAAACATCATGAAAGCGAAGTAGATGATTCCCATGCAGACCATCGCCTCCCAGGCACCGACGCTGATGGGCGAGCGGAAGAAC
>JBLNDH010000684.1:0-8947 GCA_050261455.1 Bacillota bacterium | reverse complement strand
CGGCGGATCCGGCAGATCGCGCTCGATCCGAAGATGGGCATCTACCTCATGAATTCCGTAAATCCCTTCCGCCTCGAAGGGCAGAAGTCGATCATGTTCCGAATTCTCGAGGCGCTTGACTGGCAGCCGCCCGATTGGGTGATCGTGCCCGGAGGGAACCTGGGCAATTGCTCGGCGTTCGGCAAGGCGTTCATGGAGCTGAAGGAACTGGGCCTGATCAAGAAGGTTCCCCGGCTGGCGATTATCAACGCCAGCGGCGCCAATACGCTGAACGAACTGGTGAGCCGGCAGGGGCTGCGCTGGAACGGCGGACGTTACAACGCCGAGGCGGTCAAGAAGCTTTACGCGGCCATGGACGAGTCGAATTATCACCCGCACACGATCGCCAGCGCCATCGAGATATCCCGGCCGGTGAACCTGCCCAAGGCGCTGCGGGCGCTGGACGTGATGAATGGCGTGGTTCGGGAAGTGACCGATGAGGAGATTCTCGAGCATCGCGCGATGGTCGCCCGCTGGGGCTTCGGCTGCGAGCCGGCCAGTGCGGCGTCGGTTGCCGGGTTGCACAAGCTGTTGGACGAGAAAGTGATCTCCCCGGATGAACGGGTGGTGTGTATCCTGACTGGTCACGAGCTGAAGGACCCGAATGCCACGGTGAAATACCACACGGGCATTGATATGAAATCGGTGCAGGACATGGCCCCGCGCAGCACGCCTCATGGCAAGCTGGTGAACCAGCCGATTCAGGTCGAGGATGATTTGAATGCCATTGTGAAGGTGTTGGGATTGGAGCCGGGCAAGCACGATCCGAAAGGGGCGGGTGCAAAGTCGAGTTGCCGGTGACGAAGTACTAAGAATACAGGCACGAAGGCACCGAGGCACGAAGGCGTGCAGGGAAGGAATAGAGTCGCTAAGGAAGTGAATCATGATTGATGTTGCGATAACGGGTGCGGCGGGCAGGATGGGGCAGCGACTGGTGGCGCTGGCCAAGCAGGATGGGGGGTTCAACGTGGTTGCGGCGATTGAGCGGCCGGACCATCCGTCTCTGGCGCGCGATGCTGGCGAGATTGCGGGGATTGGGCCAATTGGCCTGCCTATAACGTTTGACCTGAAACCCACGCCGAAGGTGCTGATCGACTTTTCTCATGCGACCTCCACGCGGCACTGGCTGAAAACCTGCCGCGATCGGGGTATCGCGATGGTGATCGGGACGACGGGCTTGCAGCCGGCCGATCATGCCTCGATCGATCAGGCGGCATCGCATATTGCCGTCCTCCAGGCGCCGAATATGGCGCTGGGGGTCAATGTGCTGTTCAAGATTGCCGCTGAGGTCGCTCGCATCCTCGGGGACGATTACGACATCGAGATTCTGGAGGCCCATCATCGGTTCAAGAAGGATGCTCCGTCCGGCACGGCCATGAGTTTGGCGGATGCGATCCTCAAGGCGACCGGGAAGGTCCGGGAAGCCTTGGTCTACGATCGGCATGGTGATGAAGTGCCCCGCAAGCGGGGCGAAATTGGCATGCATGCGATGCGGTTGGGGGATGAAGTCGGGCGTCATACGGCCTATTTCGCCGCGTTAGGCGAGCGTCTGGAATTGACGCACGTGGCCACGAACCGTGACACCCTCGTGCATGGCGCCTTGCGGGCCGCACGATGGCTGACCAGTCGCGAGCCGGGACGTTACACGATTGCGGATGTCTTAGGTCTCAAATGATGGAATAAGCAAAGCAGCGGACGGGATTTGCGTGCGGCGGCCCAAGGCGCCGCACGTCTTGTTTGCTCAGCTGATCAGGAGCTTCAGTGCCAGAACCGCGCCGGCATAGGTTGCCATGACGACGACCAATCCGACGCAGAAATGAAAACGCCGACTGAACTCTGCCTCCCGATTCATGGTACAACTCACTTCTTCCAGCCAGAACGTGCTGTGACCGGCAACGCGATCCCAAGACTGCGCGCTCGGCCGGAAGCAAATTGGGGATCCGGTATCGATAGCCCGAACTGGTTCTGCCTCGCACTTTGCCACTCCACAGGGCAGAACGAGCCGGTGAGATTGAAGAAAGAATACGACATGTTGGGCCTGTCGTCAACATTGACCAGACAGATGCGGTATCGTATGCAAACTGTGCGGATTCGTGTTGCAAAACCGAAGCCATGCAGTAGAAAGCATTTGGCGGGCTGTTAGGCGGCCGGGATGCGGGAGGTCTTGTGGCGAGCTTTTCTGTTGGCGTCACTATGGCTGTGCCAGGAGCGCAGGTTGTCCGACACGGTGGAACGGCTTATTCATCCATGGTAAGGTGGAATACGTACGGGCCGATTGGCCCGTGAAATCACGTCCTACGTTCTTGGGAGGTCGGATATGCACACTTGGATCCAATGTGTAGCGTTGTTGAGCGTGCTGGGACTGGCGGCGGTGAGCTATGGCCAGGACAAGGTCAAGCTGGACTACGCGTCGCAGGAGAAGATGGGTTGGAAGCTGGCGTGCCAGGCTTACACCTTTGGCCGAAATGGCATCAACCTCTTTGACACCCTCGATATCCTGAACGATATCGGGATGCGGTACGTGGAGCTGTTCCCGGGCCAGCGGCTGTCGAAGGACATGGACGTTCAGGTGGGCCCGGGCATGGCGGCCGATGCGATCTCGGCGCTGAAGGCGAAGCTGAAGGCGACAAATGTCACGGCGGTGGCGTTTGGCGTGACGGGGATCGGCAAAGACGAGGCGGGGGCGCGCAAGCTCTTCGAGTGGGCCAAGACCATGGGCATTGGGACAATCGTTGCTGAGCCGGCGGCCGATGAGTTCGACCTGATCGACAAGCTCTGTAAGGAATACGACATTCGCGTGGCGTTGCACAATCATCCCTACCCTTCACCGTACTGGGCACCGAACGTGGTGCTCGATCGGACGAATGGCCGGTCGAACATGATCGGCGCGTGTGCGGACACCGGGCACTGGACGCGGTCGCAGATCGATCCGGTGCATGGGCTGAAGATGCTCCAAGGGAGGATCGTCGAGCTGCACTTCAAGGACCTGAACAAGGTCGGCAACGGCGCCTACGATGTGCCCTGGGGCGTGGGCGTGTGCAATCTCAATGCGATGCTCAGTGAGCTGAAGCGTCAAGGGTTCAAGGGTGTTTTCTCGATCGAATATGAGATCGGCAGCGGCGATGAGCTGAAGACGAACGTAGCCAAGTGCGTGGTGAACTTCAGCGATGCAGTGCATGAGATCGCGAAGAATTAGGGATTGAGCCGCAGATTAACGCAGATGAACGCAGATCAGAATGGGCTGGTCTGCGTTCTTTTTTATTGCTTGAGTGTGCTTGTGGCATTATTTTGCCAGTGGCTTCAAGAAGGGAAGGTGCAGGCATGTCTGTGGGATTCAAGCATGGGGAGTTGACGGAGCAGATCATTGCGGTGTTCTTTGAGGTGTACAACGAGCTTGGGCATGGGTTTCTTGAGTCGGTGTATGAGGAGGCGATGATCATTGCGCTGCGGGAGCGAGGATTTCGGGTGGATCAGCAGGTGGTCATTCCGGTGTGGTTCCGTGGCGGGCAGATTGGGGAGTTTCGGGCGGATCTGGTGGTGGAGGGGTTGGTGGTCCTGGAACTGAAGGCGGTTCGGGCGCTGGATCCGGCGCATGATGCGCAGTTGTTGAATGAACTGCGGGCCACGGACAAAGAAGTCGGCCTGCTATTCAATTTCCGGGTCAAGCCGGAGTTTAAACGGATGGCGTTTGATAACACACGGAAGGGGCCGCGGAAGAGGATCGATTGGCCGCAGATGAACGCAGATGACGCAGATTAGAGCGTTTCCCGCTTGGGTGTACACCTGGCCCTGAACCCTCACCCCAACCCTCTCCCGGAGTACCGGGCGAGGGAGTAAAACCAAAGGGGTACACTGAATCGGGAATTGCTGTAATGACAACAATAGTTGAGATTCCGCGCAGGTCTATACCCATCGTGGAATGAGCACGAGATGAGCGGCAACTCCATTCTGATCTGCGTTTATCTGCGTTAATCTGCGGCCTATTCCTCCGGTTTGGCGTCGGCGAGGGAGCCGAAGCGGCGGACCTGGGGGAAGAGGAGGGCGATGGCCAGGACGACGAGGATGGTGCCGACGCCGCCACCGACGACGGAGGTGATGGGGCCGAACCAGGCGGCGGTGAGGCCTGATTCCATGCCGCCCAGCTCATTGGAGGCGCCGATGAAGATGTTGTTGACAGCCGACACACGGCCGCGCATGGCGTCGGGGGTGAGCACCTGGACGAGCGTATGCCGCACGACGACGCTGATGTTGTCGAAGGCGCCGATGAGGACCAGCATCACCAGCGAGAGCCAATAGTTCCGGGAAAGGCCGAAGACGACGGTCGCGGCGCCAAAGCCGATGACCGCCAGGAGCATCGCCCGGCCCGCTTTCTTCATGGGGGGCAGATGGGCGATGAGCATCGCCATGGAGAAGGCGCCGATGGCGTCGGCAGCACGCAGCCAGCCGAAGCCGACGGAGCCCACGTGCAGGATGTCCTTGGCGAAGACCGGCAGTAGGTAGACGGCTCCGCCCAGCAGGACGGCGAACAGATCCAGCGTGATGGTGGCGAGGATGATCTTGGTTCGCCAGACAAAGCGCACGCCCGCGACAAAGGATCGGTCGATGCCGTTGGTGTCGTGGTGCACAGGCCTGAGCAGAAGAACCAGCACTGCAAAGGCGATCCCGCAGCCGGCATCCACGACATAGACCATACGAGTGCTGTGGTAGTGAATGATCCACCCCGCTAGGGCGGGTCCAAGCATCGTCGCAACCTGGAAGAAGCTGGAATTCCACGTCACGGCGTTGCTGAAGACGGATAGGGGGACCAGCTGCGGAAGCATCGATGAGCGGGCGGGCCGGCCGACGACCAGCGCGGTGCTGCTGAGGACCAGGATGGCGAACATCGGGCCGATCGATCCCGTGCGGTAAGACAGAAAAGCCAGGGCGATGGAGCAGATGGCCGCCAGGATCGACGTGATGGTCGCCACGAAACGGCGATCGAACATATCGGCCAGGTAGCCGGCCGGGAGCGCCAGGGCCAGCAGTGGGATCGCCTGGACCCCGCCTAGCCAGCCGAGCATCTGATAGGAACCGGTCCGATCGAAGATCTCCCATTGCAGGGCAGTGGCCTGCATCTGTTGACCCGCGGTCGCCAGTATCCATCCAATCGAGTAAAGCTGGTAATCCCGGAACCGCAACGCGGCATAGGGATCGTGCACGCGGGCTTCGCGGCCGGCGGGAGATTCGTACTCAAGGGTCGCTTGGGTTGGATTGGGCGACGCGGGTCGCTCTTCGTCCGGTTGTTCGTATACGATTTTCTCGAGGTCTTTGGGGTCTTGCCCAGGCTTATCCATATCAGTCCATCTCGTCCTTGAAGCGGTGCCCGGTGGCGTGGATGAATACATCCTCCAAAGTGGGCTTGCCGACAGAGACGGATTCTACCAGACCGGGGGCGGCTTCGACGAGCTGAGGCACGAATTCATGGGCTCGTGGCCGCTCGATACGCAGTGCCGCATCCACTTCTTCCGCAGTGACTGCGAGTTTCTGGACCAGAGCCTGCTTCAATGCCGGGAGATCGCGGCTGGTGAGCTTGATCACATCGCCGCCGATCCGTTCTTTCAGCTCATTGGGCGTGCCCGTGGCAACGATCTGCCCGCGATGCAGGATGGCCAGGCGATCGCACCGCTCGGCTTCGTCCATGAGGTGGGTGGTGACAAGAATGGTCACGCCATCTTTGGCTCGCGTCTCTTCCAGGGATCGCCACATGTCGATTCGTGCGGTGGGATCCAGGCCGGTGCTGGGTTCATCCATCAGGAGGATGCGCGGGCGGGTTAATAGACCTTTGGCCAGTTCCACCCGGCGACGCATGCCGCCGCTGAAGGTCTTGACGAACTCGTGGCGGCGGTCCGCCAGATCGAACCGTTCGAGCATTTCGTTGATGCGTCGAGTGAGTTCCGCGCCATGGAGGCCGTAGAGATGACCATGATGTCGCAGGTTCTCCTCGGCGGTGAGCTCGCGATCCAGGCTGGGGGACTGGAAGACCACGCCGATGCTGCGGCGGACCTGATCGCGTGCGGCGGCCAGATCCATACCCAAGAGGGTGATCTTACCCTGTGGGGCGGGGATGAGGGTGGAGAGGATCCGAAAGAGCGTGGTTTTGCCGCTGCCGTTGGGGCCGAGGAAACCGAAGATTTCGCCGGGGTGGATGGCGAGCGAGACGTCGGCCAGGGCGCGACGTTCGCCATAGAAATGGGAGAGGGAATCGATCTGGATGATGGGTTGTGACATCGGAGAATGATAGGCGTTCATTGGGGTGGCGGCCCGTACGTGAAACTTACCCTGGAGGGTTCATTCTCGCCGACGGATATCGTCTGCTCCAGTTCGCCAAAGCGTTCGTGCCAGGCGACCAGCGTGTAGGTGCCGGGGGCCAGACCTTTGATTTCAAATGTGCCCTGCTCGCGTGTCACGGCAAAGAAGGGGTGATCGAAGATGGCGACGTACGCCAGCATCCAGGGGTGCACATCGCACTTGGCTCTGACGATCTCGGGGGCTTTGAACGATAGATCCTTCGTGCCCGGCTGGACCATGCCGAAGTTCACCGGCTGATTGGTTCGGGTCATCAGGTGCACGTTGTGCATGGTGTTGTCGCTGCTCTTTACACGCAGCGGCTGGCCCACCTGCACGGCGACAACATGGGGTGTGTAGACGCATTCCACCTGATCGAGCACGACCGGCGGAGCATCCGTTGCCGGGTCCAGGGGCGGCGCATCTTTTACGTAAAGCAGGACATTGCGCAGTGTGCCATTGCTGTTGGTGATGACCGATTCATCGGGAACGTCGATCTGGCGGTCCTGGAAGGGAACGCGCATGAGAACGGGCAATGTTGCCGGGCCCTTCCAGCCGACGAGGTTGACCTGGCCGATGATCGAACCCTGGCCGCGGATCGGTTGGGTTGATGCAGAACCGGCAGCACCCGATGTTTTCGGCACAGCCCGTCGCTCGGGCTGGCGATCGCAGCCGGCCAGGAGAGCCATCGTTACGAGAGTGAAGACAATCGCGCGCATGATGGTGTCCAATCGATCAATTTCGGGAGGGCGAAACCGGGGTCAGCCGGAGCGCGGCCCTGCGGGCCGCCGCGAAACGGGGCTCGGCACGAGCCTCGCCCTCCCCGATCCACACGATTACATTTTGTCGATCATCAGCACCGCCAGCAGCAGCGGCAGGTAGAGGATCGAGGCCAGGAACAGTCGGCGGGCATCGGGGCGGGCGCGGGTTCGGGCGCACGTCAGCCCCATGCTCAGGAACGCGATGCCCAGCACGATAGACCCGGCAAAATAGGTTGGCCCGGCCATGTGCAGCGCCGTGGGCAAGAGCGTTGCAGGGATCAGGGATGATGAGTAGAGCACGATTTGCCGGCTGGTCGCAGCCAGGTTGCCGTCGATGACCGGCAGCATCTTGAAGCCGGCTGCGGCGTAATCCTCTCGATAAAGAATCGCGATGGCCAGGAAATGCGGGATCTGCCAGAGGAACAGGATGATGAACAGCGCGATCGCCTCCGGCGAAATCGCATTGTGGACGGCGGTCCACCCCATGACCGGGGGAATCGCGCCTGGGATGGCACCGATGACCGTGCACAATGAGGTGTGGCGTTTGAGCGGCGTGTAAATCAGCACGTAGCTTAGTAGTGTGATCGCTCCCAAGGCTGCCGTAAGCCATTGACCGCCAGCGATAGATAGATCGTGCCCGTGAGGGACAGCACGATGTCAAAGATCATCGCATCACGCGAGGTAACCCGTCCCGCGGGGAGTGGCCGGTCTGCAGTGCGCCGCATGCGCGCGTCATAGCGATGCTCGGCGTACTGATTGAACACGCTGGCCCCGGCCGCTGTCAGGGTTGTGCCGAGGATGGTGTGCAGGAGGTTCAGCCACTGGAAGGAATGGCGAACCGCCAGGTAATAGCCCACCGCTGTCGTGATGACGACCAGGAAATTCATCCGCGGCTTGGTTAATTCGTAGAAATCGCGCAGACGCGACAGGCCCGCGGATCTCGCTGGAATGGTTGGGAGCTGCGGGGCGGGGATGGCCAGGGTGCCATCGGGCAGGGGCGCGTTGCTGGGAGGAAGTGTCGTCATAGGACTTCTATAACTTTAGGCCGTCAGCGGCTTGGGAGTCGAGGCCGGCGGTGACGCGGGTTCAGCCATGGGTACCCGGGCATCCCTGGCTGCATATAGCCGAATCGCACGCACGCCAATGATGAACGTGACCAGAAGCGTCAGGGCGCCGACAGCGACGTGATAGCTGGCGATATCCGCGGGCTTTTGCCACAAAACCGTCAATACGCCCAACGTCAATTGGCCAAACAGCAGCAGTGTCAGCAACCAGGTGGGCCGGACGATCAGCGCCCGATCGGCGTGTCGCCATGCGACATAGCTGGCCAATAGGATGACCGCGAGGCTTACCAGCACCGCTCCGATCCGATGGATGAAATGAATCCAGATCTGGAGGAGTGTCACCGGTTCCAGATGCAGCTCCGGATGCCAGGCCCGCCACTGGTTCACAACGCGCAACCCCTCTGCGGTGGTGGGGGGAAGATACTGGCCATAGGCCCAAGGCAGATCCGGGATGGCCAAGCCGGCCTGGTAATGCCTCATCAAAGCGCCGGCGACGAGTTGGAGATAGATCAGAATGACCGTGATTGCCGCCAGCCCGATGAGGACCTTCCCTCCGCTGCTTGACGCCGTCGCAAAAGGCTCCTCATGCCACCAGCGAGAGCTGGCCGCAATCATCAACCCGACCAGGCAGAAGAACGCCTGGGCGGTGCAGGCGTGGATGACCGCCAGATCCAGGTTGACCCAGATGACGCGTAAGCCGCCCAGGATGCCTTGTGCGATGACGGCCAGCAGGATCGACATAGCCAGCCAGCGAACCCA
>JBLNDH010000683.1:0-4995 GCA_050261455.1 Bacillota bacterium | reverse complement strand
CGAGGCCGTCCAGCAGATCCCCTTCCCCCTCGATGATGTCGAATGGAGCTACCAGCTCTTCCAGGACAAGGACTCCCCCGATGTCGAAGTCGGCATCTTCGCCATGCGGAAGGAACTGGTGAACCGCCACATCACCATGTTCACGGACCTGGGGCTTAATGTCCAAGTCGTCCAGATGAACCCGTTGGCCATCTACAACGGCATGTTCTACGACGACCACATCACCCAGACCACCATGTTCATGGACTGTGGTGCCGAAAACACCGACTTGATCATCGCCGACGGCGAAACCGTCTGGCTTCGAACCCTCCCCATCGGCGGCAACAACTTCACCGAAACCCTCGCCAAGAACTTCAAGCTCAACTTCGGCAAGGCCGAGGAACTCAAACGCAACGCCGCGACCAGCAAGTACGCCAAGCAGATCTTCCAGGCGATGCGTCCCGTCTTCGCAGACCTCGTCGCCGAAATCCAGCGTTCCATCGGCTTCTATGCCTCCGTCCATCGCGATGCCCGCATTCAGCGCATTGTCGCCTTGGGCAGCACCTTCCAATTGCCCGGCCTGCAGAAATACCTCCAGCAGAACCTGCAGCTGCCCGTCGAGAAGCTCGATGCCTTCAAGTCGCTGCCGCCGGCCGATGCGAAGCTCGCCGCCGAGCTGCCCGAAAACGTCGCAACCTTGTCCGGCGCATATGGCCTGGCACTGCAGGCCCTCGGCGAAGCCAAGATCGCCAGTTCGCTGCTGCCGGAAAAAATCCGCCGCATGAAGATGTGGCAGGAGAAGACCAAGTGGTTCGCGACGGCGGCGGCCCTGTTCGTGGCCGGCGCGATCGGCGCAGGGACCAGCTACTACTATCACAACTATATGTACGAGCGGAATGACTCCGCCCGCAACGAATACAAGCAGGTCCTGTCCACCGCCAGCAACTTGGCCAGTCAATGGAAGAGTCAGGTCCAGGACATCGGAGCCGAAGACCGCAAAAAGATCATGACGCTCCGGACCCTGCAGGATCACCACTCCCTCTGGGTGGACATCACGACGCAGATCCTCACCTCGGTCCCCAATAAGAGCATCGAGGAGTTGAAGAAGATGCCGCGGGAAAAGCGAGACCTGATCTCGCTGGAGAGCATTCAATCCCGCTACTGGGCCGACCTGACCGAGCCCCTCGAATCGACCAATTTCGCCGACTATGTCACACGCACGGAAGCATCGATGCCGGCCGGCGGTGGCAGTTCCACCCCGTCGATGGGGGGAATGAACCCGTACATGATGATGATGATGATGCGCGGCATGGGACGCGGCATGCCCGGCATGGGAATGCCTGGCGGCATGGGGATGCCCGGCATGGGGATGCCCGGTATGGGAATGCCTGGCATGGGAATGCCCGGCATGCCGGGTAGCACTTCGGACGACGCCCAGGGAACCTCCGGCGAGAAAAAAGGCAAACGCGGCTTCCTCGTCGCCATCCGCGGCAGCACCCCCAGGCAGAAAGCCGATGGGCCGGCCTACGTCGTCAATACCCTCGTGAAAAACCTCCAAAACCTCACCGCCGAAGTCGCCCTCAAGCAAGGCAAGGAATTCTTTGTCGCCAAGGCCGAGCTCATCCGCAGTTCCCGACGCGTGCCCGTAGGTTCCGATAGTGCCACACCCACCGAATCGCTGGATCCGGATATGCTCGGCGGCGGCGATGCCGACGCGGGTGCCTACACGCCCCCGCTGGACAAGGAGGGCAATCCCCTTTCCCCGAATGAGGATCGCGTTTTCGCCAAGGAAGACACCTCGGCGGACACCATCTTCACCGTGCTGGCTGCCATTTCCCTGGACCCGGCTCCGCCCAAGAAAGATGGGGAAGAAGCCAGTTCATCCGAGACCAAGTAGCAACCGCTTCCCGCTTGACGAGGTGACAACATGGAAATCATCAAACGAAACTTGACCAGCATCATCTGCGGCGCGGTGGCGTTGCTGTCGGTCGTCGCGGTGACGCTCTGGCCCATCCCCGGCTGGTACACGAGCATCACCGAAAAGCTCCAGGCCAGCAAGAATGATTACGACACCCTGCAATCGTTGAACAACGAGAAGTTCACCAAGCCCATCGTCGATCCCGCCAAGACCGAAGGCGATGACCTGGGCCAGTTCCCCAATCAGAAGGCGATCGAAGCCGGCTTGGCTCTGGCCAAGGTCATGCAGGATCAGGCCGCCGCGGTGGCCAAGATCACCGCGGACATGAACAAGCATGAGCCGCTCGTCCCCGATGCCCTGCCCGTCAAGAAGACCGGCTATGCCTACAACACCTTCAAGATTGCCTATTACGAACAGCTGAAGCGGCTGGCGATGGCCATGCGGGCGATGCCCGCCCCCACCACCGCCGAGATCGAAGCCCAATCCCGAAAACTGCAGGAAGAGTTTGACAAGCAGAAAACACGGGTAGGCGGCGTTGAGGTCGGGGGCGCCGGACTCGACGAAATGCTCGTGCGACGCCTGGCTTCCCTGCCCGACGAAATGCGACGTACCCGCGCCAAGGAAGCCGCCGTCTTTATCGCCAGCCAGGACATCATGGATACCTGCAGGAGCCAAATGCCCACGCCGGACTCGGCGGATCTGCCCTCCATCGAGCAGATCTGGGCCGCCCAGGTCTCCCTCTGGATCCAGGAAGATGTTGTCCGAGCCATCGCCCTGACCAATGGCCCTGACACCGTGGTCGAAAACTCCATCATCAAGCGGCTCGTACGCTGGGATATTCCCAAGGAGTACGTCAACAAAAGTGGCCGGGCCAGCATCCTCTCCGGCTCGAACGGCGCCGTCGCCGATCCCACCGCCGCGGAAGCCTCGCCCAACGCCAAGGCGTACGACGTCTCGGTCACCGGCCGGGTCTCCAATCCCCTCTACGATGTCATGCACTTCACTCTGGTGGTCGATGCCGACGCCCTGCAGTTCCGAAAGTTCATGGCCAACCTGGTGAAGGATCGATTCATCACCATCTTGCGTGCGGACATCATCGGCGTGGACCGCGAACGCGAACTGGCCCGTGGCTATACGTACGGGCCCAATCCGGTGATCCGCTTGGCCTTGCGCTGCGAAGTCATCTTCTTCCGAAGCTGGACCAAACCCCTGATGCCTCAACCCATCAAGCAGTTGGTGGGCATTCCATCAGAGGAAAAGCCCGCTCAGGATGCCGCGGCACCGGTGGCCGAGGCGCAATAACAGTGACGCTAGGGAAGCACCCGGGTACACCGGGAATCGACGGCAACAGTGGGCCTGAGAGAGACGTTGAGGTGGCATTATGCAGAAATACATAGCGGTCCTGGAGAAAAACGTAGAATGGATCGCCCTGGGTTTGGCTGGGTTGTGGGTACTATGGTTGGTGTGGGCTTACGGCATCAGCAAACCCGCGTCCATCACCCTTCCTGACGGCCAAACATATACGAGCGCGACCATCGATCCGATGATCCAGAACAGCGTGGCAAGCACGCTGCAGCCCAAAGTGACCTCCCAGGCCGTGCCCGCCCTGCCCAAGGCCGATGTCATGGTCCTCGACCGTATGGAACCCGTGATCCCGGGACAATTCGGGGCCCTGGCCATCTGGAGCCCCCCCGCCAGGCAGGGACAGATGAGCACTGACCCAGGCGGTCCCAAGTTCGCCCCCGATGTCAAGATCGCCGCTTTGCCGGAAATCCCCGTCATCCGCCTCACCGAGATCCAGTCGGATCGCGACCAGGTCATCATGTCGCAGCAGGCCATTAATCCTGCGACCCAGCCGGCGGATGCCCAGGTGGCGACCGGAGCCACACCCGCCGCCCCGACTGCGGCATCCGCCGCCACTCCCGCTGCGGATACCCCCCCCGTCGATAAGTACTGGGTGACGGTCTTCGGCAAGTTCAGTGAAAAAGAGCTCGATGCCGCTTTCAAGAGCGTCAAAATCCCCGCCTATCTCAGCACCCGAACCTATCTGGCAGTCCAGCTGGTTCGCCAGGAAATGATGCCCGATGGCTCCTGGGGCAACGAAAAGGAAATCGGCCCCCTGCCGATGAATAAGCCCTCCGTTGACCGCGCAACCAATCCGATGGGTTATCTGCTCTGGGCTACATCCTTGGAAAACCAGCTCCTGATCGTCCAGCCCCCCTTCTACCAGACCATGGCCAGCAAGTGGGCCGGCGGTCCCCCGCCCAAGGTGAAGCCCGAAGACACCACGCAGTTGGCAACGCAAGTGGACCCGGCAACCGTCGCCCAGGGCCTCATCGCCAAAGACAAAATGGCGATGGAGCAGTTCAAGAATATGACGCCTCAGCAGAAGGCCCAGGTCACCAAGATCCGCATCCAACTCGAGGAAGAGGCACGCAAGCAGAAGATGCAGTCCAACCCCAATCGCCAGAATGCCAACCGCCCGAGCCCGATGATGCGTCCGGGAGGTCCCGGCTTCAATCGCGCCGCCCAGGATCCCAACGCCTTGCGCGATATGTACGCTCAGGCAACGCCTCCCCCGGGCAGCTATCCTCCCGGCATGTATCCTCCGGGCATGATGCGCCCCGGTGTGTATCCTCCTGGTATGTATCCCCCGGGCATGATGCGCCCCGGCATGTATCCCCCAGGCATGATGCGCCCCGGCATGTACCCGCCCGGCATGATGTATCCCCCGGGAATGTATCCGGGCATGCCTCAGCCGGGTGCAGCATTGCCCCCTGGCGCTCCGAATGTGGTCCGTCCTGGTGAGGGCGGCAACAACCAACTGGTTGAATTCGATGTCTGGGCTCACGATGAAACCGTGGAGCCGGGCAAGGTCTATCGCTATCGCGTGCGTCTCCTGGTCCGCAACCCCCTGTACAACATGAAGGAAGCGGTCACGGATGCGGCATTGGCCAGCCCCTTGGTACTGCCCACGGATGCATCCAAGAGTTGGAGTGCCTGGACCAAGCCCATTGAGGTCAAGCCGCGTGTTCAGATGTTCCTGGCCGGTGGCGCTACGGGCAAGGATCTGGTCCGCTTCGACGTCTACCGCTGGC
>JBLNDH010000682.1:0-6288 GCA_050261455.1 Bacillota bacterium | reverse complement strand
TGTGCCTTTGCTTCGTCGCGACCGCGGCGCGTGCCGCCGAAGCTCCCAAGGACACCGAGCAGAAGTACCTGCGGTTCGTCGAGGACAACGACGGGGGTGGCCGCCTCGAAACGGCCATCGTTACTTATCGCAACGCCGCTGGCGTGACCGTCCACCTGGTCTCGGCGGTGCATGTCGCCGATCACAAGTACTATGCGGATCTGAACAAGACCTTCGCAAAGTACGACGCGCTGCTCTACGAGATGGTCAAGCCCAAGGGCATGGCTCCTCCCGGTCCGGGCGTGCAATCCGATAGCCCCATCAGCTTTGTCCAGCGGCTGTTGAAGGACGTGCTGGAACTGGATTTTCAGCTCGATGCCATCGACTACCGCGCACCGAACTTCGTGCATGCCGATCTGGACGCCGAGACCTTCGCCCAGCTTCAATCCGAGCGGGGTGAGAGCATGTTCTCCCTGATGCTGCGAACGATCCTCACGGAAATGTCCAAGCCCCAGCAGCCGGTCGAGGAGATCTCGCTGACGGAGGTGCTGGTGGCGTTGACCAGCCCTGATCGCGCCCGGCACTTCAAGCTGATCCTGGGCCGGCAGTTCGAAGACATCGAGTCGAAGGTGGCCGGCCTGGAGGGCCCGGGCGGTTCAGTGCTCGTGACCGAACGCAACAAAGCCGCCATCCGCGTCTTGAAGGAAACCATTGACCAGGGCAAGAAGAACGTGGGCATCTTTTACGGCGGCGCCCACATGACCGGCCTGGCCCAACAACTGAAGGAAATGGGCTTCACTCGCGTAGACACCGAATGGCGCGTCGCCTGGGACATGACCCCCCAGGAAGGGGATGTCGTGGTCAAGGTCGTCAAGAAGAAATCCGAGACGCAGCCGAGCCGGTAGGGCACCCCCGCTCTGGGAAAGCCCACGGATTCAACACTGGATTGCCACCGGATACGAATTACGCCATCAACGCCATTCCCCGCCCAAGCACCGTTCAGATTAAGTCCGTGGGTGCTAGAGTTCCGGATTTGACCCTGTCGCGTGACTGGATGAATGCCGCCGATGCGAATATGCTGCGGGGCAATACAGGATCGCGCATGGGTGTTTGAATCGGAGAATGGATGTTTTATCTGGCATCGATGGAGTTTCCCACTACTGCCCAGGAGCTTGCCCGGGCGCTGGCTTCGACGCTGCATGAGCTGTTTGTCATTCCCCCCGGCCGCGAGCCGGCCCAGATCCACGGCGACTTCCCCGCCCTGGAATCGATCCAAATCGATCTGAACAATGCCGCTGTGCGTACGGGCCAGACGCCGCCCAGGCCCATCGGGGCGGGACAGGTTCGCCCGGGACCCACCGTTCAGCGGCTGGCAGTGGAGGGCCGGCCGGTGTTCGTCGAGGCCGCGGCGTTGCATTTCGCCCTGACGGCGGAACAGGTGCATCTGAACTTCGATCGCGATTCCCTCGGCCGGCCGCTGATGCTGCTGGACCAGGCCCGCAATGGCCATGTGCAGGTGCAGATCTCGCGCCAGGATATTCAGTCGCTCTTGCTGGCGGGCATCGGTGCCAAAGCCGCGGCGCATGGCCTGGCGATTACGAACGTCGAATTGGCCCTGACCCAACTCAACCCGCGAGCGGTTGCGGTGGAGATGCGGATCTCGGCCAAGAAGTTCGTGACCGCCGTGATCGGCATTCGGGGACAGTTGCATATCGACGACGAACTGCGGGCCCAGCTGCGTGAACTGAGCTGCCACGGCGATGGCATGATCGGGAAGATGGTCTGTGGCCTGCTGAACCCCCATCTCCAAAAGCTCGATCGCCGCGAGCTCCCCCTCATGGCGTTTTCCCTGGGCCAGGTCCGCCTGCGCGATGTCCAGCTCGATACGCGAAACGGCTTGGATATCACCGCCCGCTTTGGCAGCTAATGGATTCTGTGAGCCTCCAACCCGAAATCCTTTGACATGCCGGCCGGGCATAGCTAGTGTTGCAGCCGAGGGCTACAACATGGCGTTTACACTACGCAATTGGGCAAAGCGGTTCTTCTCATCTCAGACTCCGACGGCAGCTCATGCACGGCACGCGAGCCAGCCCCTGGAAATGCTGGAGGATCGCCTGCTGATGGCCGCCGGTCCACGGGTCCTGGACCTCGCCGCCGACAACCGGGGCCAGGTCGTCGTGACCATGGATCGGGCGCTGAATCCCGCCACCGTCACTACCCGCTCGGTGCAGTTGCGCTACCTGAGTCGTGGGCGTTACCGGGCGCTGCCGGCGACCGTAACCTATGACGCCAAACACAAACAGATCATCGCTTCGACGCCGCTGGAGGCGGACACGTCCTATCAGATTCTCCTGGCTTCCAAGTATCTGCGCGGCGCCGATGGGGCGCGTCTGGATGGCGAGTTCAACGGGGCCGGCAAGACCAGTGGCAATGGCGTGTCCGGTGGCGATCTGGTGGCGATGACCCAGGTCTCCTCGCAGCCGATCGCTCGCTTCTCCACCGTCTTTGGCAACATCGATGTGCGTCTTTTTGCCACCCAGACGCCGATGACCGTGCGGAATTTCCTGAGCTATGCCAACGCGACGGGCGACGGCGCCAAGTATTCCTATGACAACACCTTCTTCCACCGCAACGCCGCGGGGATGCTCGTGGGCGGCGGGTACAAGGTAGACGCCACGAATGCCCTGGCGATCATCTGGCAGCGGCCGGCGGTGCCCAACGAGGCAGTCCCGAACAATCCGGGGAACATCCGCGGCACCCTCGGTATGTACAAGCTGGGCAATGCTTCCAATTCCGCGACCAACCAATGGTACTTCAATGTGAGCGACAACCGCGCGGCGCTCGATACCCAAAACGGCGGCTACACGGTTTTCGGCCAGATTACCAGCAACGCGGGGCTCAAGGTGATGGACAAGATCGCCGCGTTGAAGACCTACAACATTGATCCAAGCAGCCGGAGCACGCCGTTCTCGCAGACGCCCGTGATCAATGGGGATGCGGTGATCGCACGCGGGAAGCTGAACCCCAAGAAGGACCTGGTGGTGGTGCGGCGAGTGGCGATTCAGATGAACGTGGTGGCCATGCCCGCGAAGGCGACCCAGCACGTCTGAGGGAGACGCGAAGGGGGGCATACCTCGCGGCGGCGAGCAGCGGTTCACCGGTAGATCTCGGCTTGGCAGGAGGCTCGCCCTTCCGAGGCTGATATCATTATATTGCTATAGTATTTGTCAAATAAATACCGGGGCAGCTTGGAAAAGCTGCCCCGGCACCCGAATCGAACACCAACCTACTGAACTCTGCGTCAGTGAAGTTGGCAGAGATTACTTGGCAGCGGGCTTATCCGCGGGGGCCGGCGCGGCCGGCGCCGCCGGGCCGAAAAAGCTCTCGTCCAGCTCGGGCTTGGCCTGGGCCTTGAGCTGCTGGACCATTCCGTCGATCTTCTGAGGCTTGAGCTGCTCGGCGATTTCGTCCTTCACCTCTTCCAGCGGAGCCGTGTCCAGCTTCTTGGTCTGGATGATGTGGTAGCCGAACTTGGTCTTCACCGGAGCGCTGATGGTCCCTTCCTTCTGGGTGAAGGCAACCTGCTCAAACTCGGGGACCATCTGCCCACGGCCGAACGGCTGCAGTTCGCCGCCGTCTTCCTTGGAGCCGGGGTCATCGGACTCGGCCTTGGCGATCGCGGCGAAATCTTCGCCCTTATCCAGGCGGGCCTTGAGCTGATCGGCCTTGGCCTTGGCTTGCGCGTCGGTCACGGCCTTGTCGCCGCCGATGGCGACGAGGATGTGCCGCACGGTGGCGCGTTCGTACTCGGCCTTGTGGTCGTCATAGAACTTCTGCACATCGGCGTCGGTCACGAGCTTGGTCGAAACCTGGTTGATCAAGGCGCCGGCCAGGGCGTTGTCGGCCATGAGCTGCATCTGCTGCTTGAACTTCTCGCTCTTGTCCAGCCCCTGCTTGCGGGCTTCGCCGGCCAGCAGCTTGAGCTTCATGAGGTCTTCGCCGATCTTCCGCTTTGCCGGGCCCCGGGCCATCTGCTGGACTTCGGGGGGCAGGGCGCTGACGAAATCCTCGAATTGGCCGGCGGTCATGGTGGTATCGCCAACCTTCATGACGACCTTGTTCGGATCCACGGCGGGCGCTGCGGCCGCTGCCGGGGCGGCAGCAGGAGTGCTCTGCTGGGCCACCAGGGTGGAACCCAGAACCAGAGAACCGGCCAGGACAGCCACGCAACCTATAGTTCGCTTCTTCAAAGTGATCGCTCCTTTTCGTTGTAAAAGGCTCAATACTCTACTCGATTGTTTCGGCGGGCGAAAGGAGAAGCCCCTTAAGCTCCCGGCCGGGATGAAAGACTGCAACCCTTACGCTCCGGCCGGAGGGAGAGTTCTCATAGCTCCGCATCGTACCGTAGGAAAGACACGGAGTGGGGGAGGGGGTTAGAGGCGGGGGTCAGGGGTGAGGGGTCGGGGGTCAGAAGCGGAAGGGGGATTATGCCGGCTCTATCGCCGTAAGCATTTTTGACTAATGGATTTATGGAGAAAATGGGTTCGTTTTGTAATCTGTCTCTTGTTCGTGATCCTTGGTTCGTTGCTTGCCATTGGGGATTGGGGAGCGGGCAAATGGGTTCGTTTTGTAGGAGGCCGAAGAGGAGGGGGTGGGTGAGGGAAATTACGGGGAGATTATCGGAGGCTGGAGGTGCTATATTCGTTTGGTGCGGCCGGGGTGGCAGTCTTTGGATGTCAAAGAACCAATGGCTGCGTGGCCCAAGGGGCCACGGGACAGCCGGGCCGTAACCTCTAGGGAAAAACCGGACATGCGTGAACTTGGGCGCGAAATAGGTGGATTCCGTTGAAACGACGGGACTTAGGAACGGGGGGAGCCGGGAAAGGCGTCAAAGCGAGACCGGGCAAGAACCGGATTTGGCAGCCCCGTTTTGACGCGACCGCCCTCCAAGACCCGCATTCTTGACCATTCCCCAGCGGTTTTCTTGCCTGAGAGTCCGACAGCTCGGCGCTAGATCGGCGCTATTGATGGCGTACTCAATTTGTACGCAATAAGCGCCGGCGCCGGTCTCGGGCGGTTCGATTGGGGTTCCAATCCTCCTCGAATGGCTTTCGACGACAGGCGGGCCGCGGCCTGCGGACCGCCTAAATCCCCCGGACGTAGTCCCAGCCGATGATCCCCGATCCGAAGTGGGTCAGCACCGTCTGGGGCACGGTGGGCTCGGGGATGCTCAGCCCGGTCTCGGGCTGGTCGGACGAGGCGCCCAGTTTGATGGGACACAAAACGCCTTCGTTGATGCCCGTGGGCTGGTAGGCCACCACGTCGCCCTGGCGAAGGTCCGCTTCGGCGATCTCGGCCCGACTGGGGCTCACGATGCGGCAAATGATCGTGGGCTGGTTGGGGATGGCCGTTGCGTCCGCGGGACCCGCACAGGGCGTCAGCAGCACCACATTGCCGCCGCTCCAATTCTCCTGCACGACTCCCCAGCGCACGGCCGCGGCATGGGGCGACTCGGCGGGATTCATCTGCACCGGCGCCTGCCGCCGCCCCGTGACCTCCATGCCATCCCGCTGGTATTCGGACGCGCCGCGGGTCTTCTCGTCCAGGTGCAGGGCCGCCAGCAGGGCTTCCCGATCGCGGATCGCCTGCAGGGGAAAGGCCCAGCCATTGACTTTGAAGGTGGTTTGCAGGGCCTGCTGATCCCACTGGATCTCGCCGACCTTGCCGGACAGCTGGCCCGACACCAGGCCCCGCACCACGACGATGCGCATGTCCTGGTCCACGGTGGGCAGGTAAAGATCGGCGATAGACTGGGCCTGCTGCGTCAGCTGCTCCTCATTGACGGCCTCGCCGTTGACGCGTCGCCGCCGCAACGAGGCCTGTTGGATCATGACCACATCGGGCTCTTTCTGCTTCAGCAGCGCCTGGACCTCCGAGTCCGAGAGCTTGCGGAGCGTCTGGGCCTCGCGGGTGTAGCCGACCGTGAAGAACTCGGCCTGGCCATTCCGCTGGACGACGAAATCGAAGGTGACGCGCAAATCCCCCTTCTCCAGCTCCTGGCCGGTGAACTGCCAGTCGGTCGAGGGGCGGGAGACCTTCACCAGTCGCCGGGTGCTCCGCAGGATCAGCTGGCCGGTCTCGGGGTCCTGAAACGCCGAGAGGATGGGGACCGGCTGCAGATCCGGCGGATTCTGCCACATGCCGTAACGGTCACAGTAGCAGCAGCGGGCCAGGAGCTTCAAACCCGTATCGACGAGTCTTCGCTGGGCGATCTCATCGCCCTGGCTGTAATCGTACTCGGTGTAGCGG
>JBLNDH010000681.1:0-7205 GCA_050261455.1 Bacillota bacterium | reverse complement strand
CCTCTTCTGACCCCTGCTCACCCCCCCTCGCTGGGGATTCCCATCCCCCCGGCATAGAATTCCAAGTACCTATGACACGTTCCATTGAACCAGCCTCCCAGGTCCTTCCCCAAGAAGCAGTCTCCTCCATTGATCACTACACCGGCGAGGTCGTTTACATCTACGCGTTCGATGTGGCTTACGAAATGGTCCGCCGGCCTGTCACCGAGCTCCTCGGCCAACCCGTCGCCCAATTCGTCGTTGATGCCTCTAAACGCAGCCCCCGCCAGCTCTTCTTCTACCGCCCCCAGATGGTCCGCCTCCCCCCCTTGGAACGGATCGGCCCCCGCGGCGCCGTCCGCATCGAGCGAACCGTCAAGCTCCTTCCGGTCGGCGCCATCAGCATCACCGTTCGCGTCCCCTTCGAGGTTAACACCCTCGAGGATCTGGTCGTCTACCACGACCTCCGTTTCTCCAACGGCTCGCTCTACGAAGAGGTCCGCCAACTGGCCCAGGATGTACAACGCGAGCTGAAAAGCTACTTCATCCGCCCCAACGATACCCTGGCCGATGACGAGGCCTACACGGTCTTCTGCCTCAACACCCCCATTACCCAGTCCAATGGCCAGCACCTCAGCAGCGAAGACTGGCTCCCGCAACATCGCCGTCAGATCGCCGCCCTGCTCACGCAGGAACCCAATATCGCCCATCTCTCCGAACAGGAAGCCAGCGAATCCACCGGCCGCTATCTCAGCTATTACGACCACGACCTGGTCGTGGTCGACTGGGATGCCGCCCTGATTGTGGATCAACCCGGCAACTTCGACGAAACCCTCCACGTCATGGAACTGGCCAACCTGCAACTGGCCGAACTCGAAGCATACGACCGCCTCCTCGATGAGGCCGCCGAACGCTCCTACCGCGACATCAGCGCCCGTCGCATGAAAAACCGCGGCCAGATCATGCGCCAGCTCGCCGAAATCCGCATCGACCTGTCCCGCTTCAGCGATGAGCTGTCCAACATCACCAAGTTCTTCGGCGATTGGCACCTGGCCCGCATCTACCAGGCCATCTCCTCCCGCTTCCACCTGGCCGACTGGCACCGAACCGTCGATGAGAAGCTCAAGACCCTCGACGATATGTACCAACTGCTCAAGCAGGACCACAACAACCGCTGGATGATGGTCCTGGAAGTCACCATCGTCCTGCTTTTCATCATCGACCTGGCCATCCTCTTCCTGGGCCCCAACCACTAACGCTTCGCGGCGGCCCGCAGGGCCCAGTCGTAACCTCCCCTCCTTGGGGCTTCGTCATTCATGGGTCATGGGGGTTTCTCCCACCTATTGGTCCGCCCTCGCCCCCACCGGCTTCACAAACGTGTTCTTCTTCGGCACCACAAACTCCAGATTCAACAGCCGCGCCCCGCCCAACGGCAGCCCGTAAAGCCCTTCCGCCTTGTGATACCGCCAGAACTTCCACTCCGTGGAAATCTGCGACCCCTCCACCCGCTTGAAATCATAAAACGTGATCGCCCGCGGCTCGTCCAGCACGCCCCCCCCGGTCTTGCCATACGCCAACCCCAGCAGCCGATGCGACTGCGGATCGGCATACGCCACATACCAGTCGTCGGGCCCGAATACGTTCTCCGTCGCAAACTTCACCTGCACCGGCACATACTCCGTCGCCCCCAGCTTCTCCACCGGCAACGCCGTCACCTGCGCCCCCGCCTCCTTCAACCGGAACGGAACCGCGATCAGCTTCGCCCAGGCCACATACGTCCCGCGCGCATCGCGCAGCGGCGACGATTCCGGCGCCACCCACGTCTGCTTCCCGTCGTACACCACCACCGTCTTGTCCGGCAACTCCAGCCGCACCTTCCCGCTGTCCACCTCGTAATAGAAATCCGCCTCCACCTGTGGCTGCGACTCCATTTTCACAAACAGCAGCCCACGCAGCGCCCGCTGGTATCGCCAGTTGTCCAGCCCGTGTGCCACGCCCACCAGTTGTTCCACCGTAGGCGGCGCCTTAGGCTTCGACTTGCATCCCCCCGCCACGCCCAAAGCCACACAAACCAACACCATCCCAAACAAACGCCGATAATCCTGAATCTGCCCAATGCTCATACCCCCATTCTGCCAACCCGCCTCATCTCTTCAACTCCCTGTCCCCTGACCCCTCACCCCTGACCCCTGCCTCTCTCCCCCGGTCCCCCAGAAAATCCTCCACATACAGCATCTGGATCATGACGATCCCCACCGCGGTCAGCGGTGCCGCAAACATGACCCCCAACGCCCCCAGTAGCCACCCCAGCAACGCCTGAACGACAATCGTCAGCGCCGGCGGCAGCCATACGGTCCGCCGCTGAATCAACGGCGTGATGATATACCCCTCCAAAAAATGGATCGCGGCAAACACCACACACGCCCACAACGCCTTGGTCGGGCTGATCGCCAGCGCCAACAACACCACCGGCACGAATGAAATCAGCGGCCCCAGTGTCGGAATGAAGTTCAGCAGCCCCGTCAGAACCCCCAAGGCGATGAACAGCGGTATCCGCACCAGCCACAACCCCAAAATCGCCAACGCGCCAATGATCACCATCGTGATCGCCTGCCCGATGATCCACCACTGCAGCGTATGCTCCACCGCCTCCAGCACCTCCCGTGCTCGCGGTCGCCCCCGCAGGGGAACCAGTTTCAGCAGCCCTTGAACATACACCTCCGGCTCTGCCGCCAGGTAGAGCCCGGCAATGACGATCACCACGATCGCCGCCACCGCGTCCATGGTGCTCGACAAAACCCCCAAGGCGCCGCTCAGTACGTCACTAGTTGATGCAACTGGCTGGCTGGTCGGTGCCGCACTCACCAGAAATCGGGTCAGGGTGTGATGCTTCAACTCGTCCCGCAAATGCCCCACCGATTTCGGAAGCTGCTCCGCCAATTGGCTGAACTCCGCCCCCAGCCTTGCTGCCGCCAGCCACAGGCATAGCACCGTCAAGCCAACCGCCCCAACCAGCACAATCCCAAGCGACCAACCGTGACCCAGCCCGGTCCATCGACCCACCAGATCGCTCAACCCCCGCAGCAGAACCCCCAGCAGAATCCCCGCAAACGCCAGGACAATCAGTTCAACGACGTTGAATTGGATGAGTAGAAAAAGCAGCCCCACCGCGGCCACAATCGCGAGCACCTTCGCTGCAATTCGATAGGTGTTCTCGCCCCCACCGTGCCCACGATCATTCTTATCGGAAGAAGGGGACGCCGTGTCGGCCATAGGCCGACCATTCAAGCACGGGCCGTGCTTTTTGACTACCAAAGAACCCCGCTTCCCCACCCGCTCATCCGTCCTCCCACAGCAACATTTTTCCCCTCGTTCAACCCCCGGCCACGCCCCTCCAACCGTTGAGCCCGTACTTTAAAGAACGAGGCTGCGCGGCCCTTTGCCTAGCCGCCATCAGGCCCTATACTTACCTTTCCATGCCAAGGCAATTCTCCAGGTTGGATGTCCCTGCGGCGCCAACGTCCGGCATTTGTCACGCCGCCGGCCTGCACAGCAATGTGCCCTCGGGAGGCAAGACGCAAGCGCACGAGCGACATCCAGCATTGGCCATTTCTTTACTTGCTTTGAAGGAGCAGCTCTATGCCCAGTTTTAGCACCGCCGACATTCGCAACGTGCTTCTGGCCGGCCATGGTGGCAGCGGCAAAACCACCCTCGCCGACGCCATCCTCTTCGCCACGGGGGCCGCCAATCGCAAGGGTTCCGTCCCCGACGGCACCAGCTTCAGCGACTTCGAAAAAGAAGAAAAAGAGCACAAGCATTCGATCTACGCGTCCCTCGTCTACGCCGACTACCAGGGCAAACGCCTCAACTTCATCGATGCCCCCGGCTCCCCCGATCTCATCGGCCAAGCCATTGGCTGCATGCCCGCCATCGAAACCGTCCTCCTTACGGTCAATGCTCAGGCCGGCGTCGAAGTCGTCACCCGCCGCGTCAACGAAATGGCTAAGGACCGCAAGCTCGCCCGCGCCATCGTCGTCAACAAGATCGATATGCCCGAGGTCGATCTCGAGGACATCGTCTCGAGAATCCAGGAATCCCTCGGCTCCGGCTGCCTGCCGATCAACCTCCCGACCAACGGCGGCAAGGCCGTCATCGATTGCCTGGCCAACAAGTCCGGCAAAACCGACTTCTCCTCCGTCGAAGAGGCCCGCTCCGCCCTGCTCGACCAGATCGTCGAAATGGACGAAAACCTCATGGAAAAATACCTCGCCGGTGAAGAGCCCGACGAGGCCTCCCTCCACAATGCCCTCGTCAAGGCCATGAACGAAGGCCACCTCGTCCCCATCTGCTTCACCGATGCCAAGAACGACGTCGGTATCAAGGACCTGCTCAACGTCATCATCAAGTACTACCCCAGCCCCATCGAAGGCAACCGCAAACCCTTCATCACCGGCGAAGGCGCTAACGAAAAACCCTTTGATTACCAGCCCGACCCCGCCAAGCCCCTCCTCGCCCACGTCTTTAAGGTCACCACCGACCCCTTCATCGGCAAACTCGCCATCTTCCGCGTCCACCAGGGCAAAGTCACCGGCGCCACCCAGGCCTTCATCAACGGCTCCAAGAAAGGCGTCAAGCTCGGTCACGTCTTCAACCTCCAGGGCAAAGATCACCCCGAGCCCGATGCCATCATCGCCGGCGACATCGGTTGCGTCGCCAAGATTGAGGAAATCCACACCAACGACGTCCTCATCGACGACCATGCCTTCGATGCCGTCCGCTTCAAGCCCCCCGTCTTCCCCACCCCCATGTACGGCCTGGCCGTCACCCCCAAGGCCCGTGGCGACGAACAGAAAATCTCCGGCGCCCTCGCCAAAATCGTCGAAGAAGACCCCACCTTCAAATCCCAGGTCGACCGCCAAACCCACGAACTGGTCATCTACGGCATGGGCGACCTCCACCTCCGCCTCATCCTCGAACGCCTCAAGAACCGCGGCCTCGAGGTCGATACCAAGCCCCCCAAGATCGCCTACAAGGAAACCATCACCACCAAGGCCGAAGGCCATCACCGCCACAAGAAACAGACCGGCGGCGCCGGCCAGTTCGGCGAAGTCTTCCTCCGCGTCGAACCCCTCGAACGCGGCAAGGGCTTCGAGTTCGTCGATGAGATCTTCGGCGGCGCCATCCCCGGCCAGTTCGTCCCCGCCGTCGAAAAAGGCGTCCGCGACGTCCTCGATCAGGGCGCCATCGCCGGCTACCCCGTCCAGGATGTCCGCTGCATCGTCTATGACGGCAAACACCACCCCGTCGATTCCAAGGAAGTCGCCTTCCGCACCGCCGGCAAGGTCGCCTTCCGCACCGCCCTCATGAACGCCAAGCCCGTCCTCCTTGAACCCATCGTCAATATGGAAATCACCGTCCCCGAGGACAAGGTCGGTTCCATCACCGGCGACCTCTCCGGCCGCCGCGGCCGCATCCAGGGCCAGGACTTCATCGGCGGCGGCATGGCCGTCGTCAAGGCCCAGGCCCCCCTCGCCGAAGTCATGCAGTATCAGTCCCAGCTCAAGAGCGTCACCGGCGGCCAAGGCTCCTTCACCATGGAACTCAGCCACTACGATCCCGTCCCCCCCCATGTCCAACAGCAAATCGCCGCTCAGTACAAGCCCAAAGCCGAAGAAGAAGAATAACCCCCTCACCCCACTTAGTGGACTCCCACAGGCCGAACCCCCCGGTTCGGCCTGTTTCTTTTCCCAGAAGGCCTAAATAAACCCTCCCAATTCCGAAAGTGCTCGACCGCATCCAAGCCCAGGGATTTATCCCTGGGTCCCCTCCGTGTTACCCCTTTCGCTTTTACTTGGACTCATTTAGATGATCCATGTCCAGTACCCAACCCCTTTGGACATTGGTCTTTGGGATTTGATTGGTCATTCGGATTTACTCATTGGGGCTTGCCCATTGGGATTTCCCACGCCTCCCCCCCTGCAATAACCCCCCCACCCCAACGACCATCCCTAAACCATGATCACCCCACGCTCAGGCCTTTTTCCGCAACTTTTCCGCCTCTCGACTGTCTTATTCTTGGGCAAACCACATCCCCCGCATGCGGTTTGCCCCTCCCGGGAATAATTCCATGGTAACCGCGTACTGCTCTTGCGGTACTACTCTGTGGACCAGGACCCATGATCGCGATTCTGAAACATTTGTGTCCCATTTAGCGACGCCTGCCTCGCTTAGCGGCAGCCCGCAACGCCAGGCGTTCGTTTTGTTCCAGGATCTTTTGCCAAGTCGGAGGATCGTTCGCCGCATTTCGTAGTATGTAGTATCTCGTAGAGTCCGCTTCAGCGGGCCGGTTATCAAGTTGTCACGTGTATTCCCGGCGGCGAGTCGTACGGCCCTTCGCAATACATTATGAAAATAGAAAAGATGAAACGATGGCACTGGGTTGTGATCGCCCTGATCCTTGGCTTCACCATGGGCAAGGTCCGCCAGATGTACACCGATGACATCATTGCCGATTTCGGCAACACCATGAACTCCCCCCGGCAGTTCGAGCTTGGCCTGCTCGCCGCCGAAAAGGGCAAGCCCTTCTTCAAAGACCTCATCGTCTACCCCGATCCCGCCCCGCGCAACAAGATCCGCAACTACTATATCGTCGCCGGTAAATACTACGGCGGCCGCCCCGAAGTCCATTCCGACGGCAATGCCTATGCGGTCTGGCGCCCCTATTGCATCCGCGAGCAAGACTACGTCACCAAAGACGGCGTCTATGTCCCCACCCTCGACCTCCGCACCCTCAGTCGCCCCGGTGGCCCGGATTACGTCGCCAAGTTCAAAGCCCTCCCCAAACCCACCATCCTCGATTTCCTCAAAATCATGCGCGAAGCCCGCGGCGTCAATTTCAAGTACGCCTGGTGGGCCGAATCCCAAAACGCCATCCTCCTCTGGATGGGCGGCAGCCTCCTCCTCGTCGGCATCATCTGGCCCAGCATCATCTATCTCCTCGCCTTCGGCTCGCTCACCCAGCCCCCCCAGGAGGACGACATCGACCTCAGCCAGCTCAAATCCGTCTCTACTGCCCCCACCGCCCCCGTCGCCCCCACCGGCCCCTCCCAGAAAGATCTGGATCAGCTCCAGCAAATGGAGCAGAAACTCATGAACGACCTGGCCTCCCGCTCCGACGCCGGGGCCGGGGCGGCGCGGGGGGGGGGGGGGGGGGGGGGGGGGGGGG
>JBLNDH010000680.1:0-4461 GCA_050261455.1 Bacillota bacterium | reverse complement strand
CTGATCCCGAGTTTTATCGACCGGGAAGACGTGGACATCTTCCGGATTGTGGATGATCCGGAGGAAGCGGCGCGGCTGGTGAAGGTGGGGGTGAAGAAGCCGTGGTGGCAGCCGTTGGATGTGGCTCTGGCCAAGGCGGCGGCGAACGGCAACGGCAAGTCGCGTAAGACGCCGATGGAGAGCGGGTCGAAATCGATGAACACCGGGGAGGGGACGCGATATGGGAAGCGTCCGCGGCGGTCGGAGCGCAGCTATGTGGCGCGAGGGGATAAGCCGACGCAGTGAGAAGTGCCGGGTGTTAAGTGCGGAGTTGGGATAAAGCTCGGCACTTAGCGCTGATTACTCAGCACTCATCGCATTGGGGGAGCGCAGGCATTTGGCGAGGAGTTCGCCGCGGCTGCTGACTTGATAGCGTTTGTAGAGTTCCTTCACATAGATGTGAACGGTGTGCCGGCTGATCTGGAGTTTGTGGGCGACTTCCTTTTCGCTGTCGCCGGTCAGCAGGCACTGAAGCGTCTGTCGTTGTCGCGGCGACAGATGCGGGTCATTGCCGGCAGAGGGCACGACGCTGCCCATCTGTGTCCCCAGCAATTTGCATAATTCGGCGATCATGCGTCGCTGTTGCGGCGCGGAATTGTTCTGCGCTGCCGGAAGTGTCTGCGTTGTATGCATCATGACTACTAACCCCCGTCTTGAGCCCGGAAAGAGGGCAGGCTCGGAAACCACCCATGCGGCGAAGCCACAATGATAGATATGCGAGAACGCTGCCCGTTGCCTCTCGCCTGTTCAGGCTAGCAGGTGAAATTGGCGGTCGCAAGATAAATCTTGGTGAAGTTCGTACGATGTTAGCTAACCTTTTTGAACGCGTTTGGGAGATGTTGGGTCGCCGGTGTAGGTGAAGCCTGAGTAGGCGAATTGAGGGGAGAGGGGCAATCGGGGAAAAGGTGGGGGCGATGAGGGTGTGGGGCGACGCGAAGCGGGCGGGGTGAAACGAGACATTGGTGTGCTCGCCGCCAGCCGTAGGGGGGACGGCTGGCGGCGGTTCGTTTGAGGCAGGGGTCGGGGGTGAGGGGTCAGATGCAGGAAGTTAGAAGCCGCGTTGGGCGAGTTCGACGGCTTTGAGGAGGGCCTGGGCTTGGTTCATGGTTTCGTCGTACTCGTTGGCGGGGATGGAGTCGGCGACGATGCCAGCGCCGGCTTGGACATCATAGAGGCCGCTCTGGTAGACGATGGTGCGGAGGGCGATACAGGTGTTCATGTTGCCGGCGAAGTCGAGGTAACCGACGGCGCCGCCGTAGGGACCTCGGCGGGTGGGTTCGAGCTGGTCGATGATCTGCATGGCGCGGATCTTGGGGGCACCGCTAACGGTGCCGACGGGGAGGGAGACGCGCAAGGCGTCGAGGGCGTTCATGGTGGGTTCGAGCTGGCCGGTGACGTTGGTGGTGATGTGCATGACGTGGCTGTAACGTTCGACGGTCATGACATCGCTGACGACGACCGAGCCGATCTGGGAGACGCGGCCGATGTCGTTGCGGTGAAGATCGACGAGCATGACGTGCTCGGCGCGTTCCTTCGGGTCGGCCAAGAGTTCGGCTTCGAGGCGTTTGTCTTCATCTTCGGTGGCGCCGCGGCGGCGAGTGCCGGCCAGGGGGCGGGTGGTGACTTTGCCATCGACGACCTGACAGAGGATCTCGGGGCTGGCGCCGATGAGGATGCACTGGGGGCTCTTGAGGTAGAACATGAAGGGGGAGGGGTTGATCACCCGCAAGGCCCGGTAGACGTCGAAGGGTTGAGCGTTGCTACGGACGCGGAGTCGCTGGCTGGGGACGAACTGGAAGATGTCGCCGGCGCGGATGTATTCGAGGCCGGCGCGGACGGCGTCCTCGTACTGCTGGCGGGACATGTTGCTGGTATAGGCGAGGCTCAGTTTGCTGCGGGTATCGATTTCGCCGAGCTTGGAGCGGGGGGGTTGCTGCAGCTGTTCGACGAGGGCGTCGATCCGGGCGCAGGCTTCGCGGTAGGCGGCGGCGGGGTCTTTGCCGCGGACATCGGCGTTAGCGACGACTTTGATGGTCTTATCGACGTGGTCGAAGATGGTCAGGGCATCGTAGAGCCCCATGAGCAGGTCGGGCAGGCCTCGGTCATCGGCGGGCGGGTTGGGCAGTTTTTCGCCTTCGTAGTAACGGATGGTATCGTAACCGGCATAACCGACCAGGCCGCCCGTGAAGGCGGGGAGATCCTTGTTGCGGTGGAAACGTTGGCCGGCCGTGAGCTTGGCCAGGTCGGCCAGGGGGTCGGTGGTGGTGAATTCGCGGATGGTTCCGTCGGCGCGGGCGCCCTGGCGGGGGTACTGCTGGATGGAGGCCCAGCCGTCCTTGACGCGATAGACGAGGGTGGGGGAGGAGGCAATGAAGCTGTAGCGGCCGATTTTCTCATTGCCGACGACACTTTCGAGCAGGAGGGCATGTTCGCCATGGCCAACCAGCTCGAAAGCGGTGACGGGAGTAAGATGGTCCGACAGCAATTGCCGATAGACCGGAATAAGATCGGCTTCCTTGGCGATGGTGAGGAAGCTCTCCAAGTCGGGGAAATATCGCGACATCGAAGGGGGATTGTAGTCGCCGGGGGCGGTGCGTCAAAGAACTGGATGGCGGGGGGTGGGGAGGATAGAGTCTTGGGGTTAGGGGAGACTGAAGGAAACGATGGAACAGTGGCACTGAAGTGCCACTGCCGGTAAGGCAAATGCCAATGCCGCTAGAGGGGGGAGTCGTGGATGGATGGTTCTGATGGCTTTTGAGATTACGGCGATTCGCGATTTTCGAGCGGCGCATCAGCTTCGGTTGTATGATGGGACGCTGGAGCCGCTGCATGAGCACACCTGGCAGGTTCGGGTGACGGTGGGGGCGGCCCAGTTGGATGCGATTGGAATCGTGATGGATTTCCATAAGCTGGAGCGGCTGATGGATGGGGTGTTGGGGGGATGGCGGGATCGGAATTTGAACGAGGTGCCGCCGTTTAAGGAGGCCAATCCATCGGCGGAGAACGTGGCGTGGGCGATGGCACGGTCGCTGAATTTGCCAGGCGAAGTGCGGTTGGTGAGTGTGGAGGTGTGGGAGACGGCGTCGAATTCGGCGGTGTATCGGCCCTGAGCAGCGGGGGCGGAGTGCGGGCGGGCCCAGGGATGAATCCCGGGGCTGGGAAGGCGTCAAGAGGTGCTTGTGAATGGGCGATATTGGGAGGAGAAGCGGGCGTTGGACAGACGGGCGGTTCGCACGGTTCCGCATTGACGGTGTGTTTGGGGGGAAATACCATTGTATGGAGGTCGCGATTCCGCGACATTAAGCAAAAGCAATGAAATGCGATAATTGCAACAAGCCTGCGACGGTGCACCTCACGGAGATCCGCAACGGCAAAAAGATCGAAAAGCACCTCTGTGAGCAGTGCGCTGCTCAGAGCGAGGGGCTGCCGGCGATCAAAGCACACACTCCCATCAACGAGCTGCTGACGAATTTTGTCATGGCCCATTCGGGCTTGCAGACGCAGATGGGGGGGACGTGCGAGCAGTGCGGGATTACGTGGGCGGAGTTTCGGCAGCATGGTCTGTTCGGATGTGAGCACGATTACGAGGTGTTTGAGAAGGAATTGACGCCGCTGCTGCAGCGAGCGCACGAGGGGGCGACGCACCATACGGGGAAGATTCCGGTGCGTTCGGGGAATGCGGGCGCGGTGGCTCGTCCGAAGAAGAAGTTCGTGGACATCGCCAAGTTGCGAAAGGAGCTTGCCCGAGCGGTTGAACTGGAAGACTACGAGCGGGCGGCCAAGCTCCGCGATCAGATCCGGCAGGCCGAAGAAGGATAGGTAATTTTGGATTTTTGATTTTCGATTTTGGATGGAATCGGCAAGACCCGAGTGTCTCAAATCAAAGATCAAGAATTAAAACAACATGAAACTCAGCGATCTGACCAATCACGCTGGTGAATGGCTCCGCGGCAACGGGCCGATGAGCGAAGTCGTCATTTCTTCCCGCATTCGCCTGGCCCGCAATATCGCCGGCTCGCCGTTCCTGAGCCGAGCCAGTCGCCATCAGCGGCAGGTCCTGGAGGCCCGGATTCGCGACACCATCCTGAACTCGCAGGTGGCGCCGCAGATGCTGTATGTGGATCTGGAGAATGCGCCGGACATCGATCGGCAGTTGCTGGTGGAACGGCACCTGATCAGCAAGCCGCACGCGATGGCTGAGGGCGCCCGGGGGGTGGCGGTGGCGGAGGACGAGACGACGGCCATCATGGTCAACGAAGAGGATCACCTGCGCATCCAGGTGCTGCGGAGCGGGCTGCAGCTGGAGGAGGCGTGGGAGCAGATCAACGAGATTGACGATCGGCTGGAGGCGAAGCTCGACTATGCGTTTCACCCGCGGTTTGGGTACCTGACGGCGTGCCCGACGAACGTGGGCACGGGTAT
>JBLNDH010000679.1:0-7808 GCA_050261455.1 Bacillota bacterium | reverse complement strand
GCCAGCCGCATCTTCAACATCGTGTTCTTCATCGTAGTGGTGAGCAGCCTCATTCCCGGGGCGACCATCCGCTGGGTAACACGCTGGCTGAAGCTGGGCATCGCTCAGCAGCCGCTGCCTCCGGCGATTCTGGAGATCAACTCCTCCTATCAGCTCAACGGCGAATTGGAGTCGTTCTTCATTGAACCATCCGTCGCCGTCTGCGGGGCGGCGCTTCGCGAAGTCGAGTTCCCCCCAGGAGCTGCGGTCATTCTCGTGGTGCGGGGGAAAGAACTGGTCGCAGCGCAAGGCGACACCGTGTTGCGGGCTGGCGACCATGTGTATGTGTTCTACCGGTCGGAAGATCGCGGCCTCATTGAGCTGTTGTTCGGGTGCCCGGAAGAAGGTGGATCCGGAATTGCCTGATTCTTCTGGGGAGCAGTAATTGGGCGGTACCATTCGGCCCCGCAGTCGCTTCGCGCTGCCCGAAGCGAGGTACGGAGTGCCCGGATGCACGGTTCCTTTCAATGCCGCTACGAAGTTGAAATGATACTTGCATTTCCCGCAAGAGGTAGTAGATTTGGACTGTTGAGCTGTGCATGTGAGGGCTATTGTGGGCAGGAGGGTTCCTGCCGTTCCGTATGAGCCTGCCGCATGAGCCCCCGTATCATATCTTTGTAAGGCTTCTTGTTGTTTCTGCAGTTGTGGTGACACGGTTGTTGCGTTGAAAGACGTTGCCGACATTGGCCTATGAGCCACATGGCTCCTTCAGCCCAGGGCTTGGGTTTTGTCGTTGAGCAAAACCGCGGGTAGGGGGCGTGAGTAGGAGCTAGGGATACTGGCGACGCAATGCTGGAGGGAGGGTTGCGCTCATGTTCTGTTTTGGGGCGGGTGGCTGTCGGCATCCTGGTAGACCGAGGTTCACTGAGTGGCATTTCTTACGCATCACATCAATTTGAAGGAGGCCACAATGGCTCGTATTGAGGCTGGGTGGTTGGGTTCGCGACGGCGTTCGTCGGGCAAGACGCGGAGGCATCGGGCAGAGGTTTTGGCGGCAGCGGTGGCACGACCGGTCATGCTCGAGTTGCTGGAGGCCCGACAGCTGCTGTCGGAGACGATCCATTGGACATTCGACGAAGGGACCTCGCCGGTCCAGGACGTCTCCGTGAATGCCAGCGCCGAGGATACCGATTTCTATACGGGCGATGTCTATGGAGAGGCCGAGTGGGTGGCGGGCAAGTCCGGCAAGGCAATTAAGCTGAATGGAACAAATAGTTACGTTCTCGGCTATTCCCAAATGCTGGGGTTGCTCGGGGGTACCGTTACGCTGGCCACCTGGATTAAGACGACACAGGTGGGCAGTGATACGCAGACCCGGACGCCGGGGATATTTGGCGGCGATGACCTCAGTGGAACAGATGATTTGTTCTGGGGAATCTTGGACGGGTCCGGGCGCATTGGCCTGGGCGTGGGGAATCAACAGATCAAGAGCGTGAACCCAATCAACGATGGCCAATGGCATCATGTGGCGATGACGCGCAATGCCGATACAGGCGACGTCCAGTTGTACGTCGATGGCATTCTGAGCAACAGCGGCAGGTTGGCCACGGGCCCCAAAGGAATTTCGGGACAGAGCCTGGTTGGGATGGCGCGTAACAGCGACGGCTCGTTCGAAGGATACCTGGATGCGACGTTGGATGACTTCTTCGTCTATTCCCAGCGGACGCTATCGTCTAGCGAGGTTGCGAAGCTGTTCGATCCCACGGGGCAGGTTCCGGCGGCGCCGACGAATCTGCGGACCGACTTAACGGGAACGACGGCGGTCAAGCTGTCATGGGATGACACCGCCGAGAACGATAGCGGCTACGAGATTGAGCGATCGAGCACGGGCGCTGCCGGCAGCTTCACCAAGGTTGGAAGCGTTGGGGCTGTGGGCAGCTATGTGGATCGCGGGCTGACGCCGAACACGACGTATTACTATCGCGTGCGGGCGTTTAATCCAACGGGGAATTCGGATTACTCGAATGTGCTGACGGTGAAGACGGTAGCGATTGCCACGCCTGGGAGCGGCACCGGACTGTATGGGATTTACTATGACGAGGGTGGCGTAGCGATCGATGGCTCGTCGCCGGAGGTCGTGAATCCGGAATCCAACTTCCATGGCCGGGTTTTCACCCAAACCGATGAGACAGTGAACTTTAACTGGGGGACGGCAGCGCCCTTTGCCGAAATGGGGGCGGACAACTTCTCGGTTCGCTGGATGGGGCAGATCCAGCCGATGTACACGGAGTACTACACTTTCTACAGCATGACGGATGACGGGGCGGCGCTGTACATCGATGGGCAGTTGGTGATTGACGACCCGACGTATCATGGGGCCACCGCGGCCAATGAGAAGAGCAGTGAGACGCTGGTGCCCGGCGGCATTCTGCTGCAGGCGGGGCAGAAGTACAGCATTGTATTCGAAAGCTTCGATCGTACTGGCGACGCGGCGGCGATGCTCCGATGGGAAAGCCTGTCAACGCCAAAGCAGATCATTCCCAAGACGCAACTGTATCTGCCGACGCAGACGGCGAAGCCGGGGACGGCCGCCAGCGGACTGCAGACGCAAGCGGCGGGGCCCTTTGCGATCCAGTTGACGTGGACGGACAGGAGTAGCAACGAGGTCGGCTACCGGATTCTGCGGTCATCGACCCAGGCTGGAACGTTCGCGGAGATCGCGCAGGTAGCCAGCGAAAGTTATACGGATCGGGTCTATCCGGGGCAGACCTGGTATTACAAGGTGGTGCCATTCAATTTGGCGGGCGATGGGCCGGCGAGCACGGTGGTCAATGCCCAGTCGGATCCGCTGCCGGACGTTCAGCCGGGCTTGCTGGGAACGTACTACCCGAACCTGACGCTGGATGGCATTCCCGTGGTGGTGCGGGCCGAGGGAGATTACACCTGGAACTCCGCGGCCACGGGCAACGTGGAGCAGATCGGCGTGATCAACTGGCCGGATATCGACAATTCGGCGGAGTCCCCACTGTATACCGGCGATTCGAATATTGATGATGGGGAGACCTTCTCCATCCGGTGGGAAGGCACCTTCACGCCGACGACGACCGGGCCGCATACGTTCTTCACGCGAACGGACGATGCGGTGCGGTTGTATGTGAACGGCCAACTACTGGTGGCGATGCCCGATGCAAACAACTTCTCAACCGGGCGCGGAGTACCGGCGGTGCCGGGCGACGCGGGCGGGCCGATCACGCTCACGGCGGGCGTGGCGTATCCGATCGTCATGGAATACAACCAAGGCACCGGCGGGGCCGTGGCGGAGTTGCGCTGGCAAGGGCCGGGGATGACGGCACCGCAGATGCTGCAGACGACGTTTAATGGCAAGCAGGTGTTGTCCAGTGCCGTGACAGTACCCACGGCGGCTACCGGGCTGACGGGGACGCCAGGCGCGGTGACGTTGACCCTGAAGTGGAATGACACGGCGAAGAACGAGTTTTCGAACGTGGTGCAGATGTCCTCGGATGGCGGGGCGACGTGGCGGACCTTGACCCGACAAGGGGCGATTTCCAATCTCAATGGCGGCGCCGGTACGGGTACGTACTTCGTGACGGGCCTGAAGCCGAGCACGGCGTATTCGTTCCGGATCGTGGAATCCAACAGCGCCGGCGAGGCAATCAGCAACATCTACACGGTAACGACCAATGCGCCGGCGAATCCGAATGGCAACGCGGCGGCCTCGTCCGGGGATACAAACCTGTCCAGCGAAGGCTCCGGGACGTGGTCGCATTGGGGCCAGGGGCACGATATCGATACGTGGAACTCGCCGGGTGGCGCATCCTCGTTGATTTCAGCGGTCACGGTGTCGGGTGGAGACGCGGCAATCACCAATGCCAATGGCATCACGGCCCAGCGTGAGAACGACCTGGGCGGTGCGATTGTCCCCTTCGGCGAGGACGTGTTCTGCTATATGAACCGAAATCACCAGTACAACGGCGTCCGCTTCACCGCCGGGGGAGTTCTGACGGCGACGGATCCTGCTCTGCCCGACGATATTACCGTTGGGATTCCGAGTTACCTCCTCGGCGGCGAGTACGTCTCCACGCTCAATGACAACCGGGATAACGCCAGTTTCGCGATGAATGTGACGGTCACGAAGAACGTACGGGCCTACCTGTTGCTCGACAACCGCATCGGCGACAGCACAAACACGAATCCTCCGACGTTGGGCAATGGCATCATGGACTGGGTCGCCGCCGATGGCTGGACGGTGGTCAACACCGGGATTTCGCCAAACGGACAGCCGGACTTTGTGGCCTGTGACGAGGGCGCAACGATCACTGACTTCCTCACCCGGGCAACCACCACCACGAGCCTCGGCGTGGGAGCTGGTGTGGGGATCAACAATTTCTTCACGGTCTATGCCAAGGACTTTGCGGCCGGGGATGTCATCTCGCTCAAGCAGCAGAACAACGGCGGCCTCAATATGTACGGCCTGGTCGTGCAGGCACGGGAGACGACCAATATCACGCCCATCGGCAATGGCACGGTCCAGGCGGCGGATACGCCCGGCAAGACCTTCACCTGGACCGGTGGATTCCCGACCGGTTCGGCCACCGCGACCGATGATGCGATTGCCGTCAGTGGGGCGGGCAATGGCTTCCGTTTCACTGTGCCGGCCAGCACGGTGCTACGGCGTCTGAAGGTTTACGTCGGGGCCGAGAATACCACCGGCCAGTTGACCGCGACTCTCAGCGATGGCAGCGTGCTGCCGTACACGGCGACACTCGATGCCACGAACCAGGGTCTGAAAACGGCTGTCTATACCATCGAATACAGAGCGGAGTTGGCCAACCAGACCCTGACGATCGACTGGACGGCGACGAAGGATGGTGGAAGGGTAATCCTGTCGGCCTCGACGCTCAGTGACGTGGCGCCGCCGACCGCCCCCACGAATCTTGATGCCCAGCAGATCGCCGGGGATGGGATTAAGCTCACTTGGACAGACACCGCCAATAACGAAACCCAGTACAAGATCGAGCGAAAGATGGGGGCGAACGGCACCTATCAGCAAATCGCCGTGCTCGGGGCCAATGCCACGACCTATACGGATAACGATCTGGCCTTGGTGCCGACAACGGAGTACTTCTACCGCGTTCGCGCCACGGGTGCCGCGGGCGACTCGGGTTATTCCAACGAAGACAGCGCCATCGCTGACTTGCCTGCCGCTCCGTCACTGGCGGCAGGGCCGGATGACAGCCAGGTGCACCTGCGGTGGAGCAACAAGCCGGGCCTGACCTATACCGTGAAGCAATCGCAGACGCCGGGCGGGCCATACACGGTCGTTGCAACCGGCCTGACCGGAAGCACGTACGACACTCCGGCGAGGAATCGTACAACCTATTACTACGTCGTGTCCGCGGTGAAGAATGGCTTTGAGGGACCGAACTCGGCCGAAGCCTCGGTGATGCCCTCCGCCGTCGAACAGTTCATCAAGATTAACTTCACGAATGACACCGACGATACACGTGAAGATCAGCAATCCAATCCGGCCGGGTACAAGTTCGATTATGGCTACGATCTCGGATACGAGGGCGAAGACTCGGTTACCGGCCCGATCCAGCAGTACTCGATTGATGACATCACGTACCATTATGGCTGGGGCCTGATGACCGATACGGATGGCGATGGGGTGGTCGATACGTTTGTGCCGACCAGCAACACCGCCAATGCCCGCGACCGCGACAGTGCCAACTCCAACAGCGATGAGCGGCTGGATTCCTTTAACCACATGCAGAAGGGCGGCGCCAATCCCGATTGCTGGGAAATCGAAGTGCCCAACGGCGAGTACCGCGTGCTCGTCGGCAGCGGCGACCCCGACAACGTCGATTCCTACTTCGCCATCAATGTGGAGGGTGTGCTGGCGGTCCGTGGTCAACCCACGACCGACAACCGATTCATCCTCGGCGTGGACGACAGCGGCTTGTTCGTTAACGTGAAGGTCACCGACGGTCGGCTTACCATCACGAACAATACCGCCGAGCAGGCTAAGTACAACGCAGCGACTGGCACCACTGCTACCAACAACAAAATCGACTTCATCGATATCTACAAGATCCTCACGGTCGTCCCCACGCCTAATGTGCCGACTGGCCTGGTGGCCGATCCGGCGGCCCCCAGTGGGGCCAAGCTGACCTGGACCGACAATGCAAACAACGAATTGGGCTACCGGATCGAGCGTAAGGCGGCTGGTGGGACGTTCCAGGAGATCGGGACAGTGGCGGCCAATGTGACGTCCTATGCCGATAAGGATCCGTCACTGGTTCCGGGCACGCAGTACATCTATCGCGTCCGGGCGTACAACTCGGCCGGCGAATCGGAATACTCCAACGAAGACGGCGCCGTGATCTTCCTGCAGGCGACCGGCGCCGGCCAGGATGGTGGCGTGAGCCTGTCGTGGACGCCGGCGGTTGGGGAAAATGTGGTCTACACGATCACGCGGACGCAGTTTGACCCCACCACGGGTGCCGTCGTGGATGGAAGCGAAACCAGGGTTGCCACCGGCATTACCGGGACGCAGTACCTGGACAAGAAGGACACGGAAGTGGGCGTGGACTATTTCTACACCGTGTCCGCCAGCAACGGCGCGGCCTCTGCGCCGGTTCTGGTGACCGCGATGCAGGGCAAGCCGTTGGCGCGAATCAACTTCACGATCGCAGCCGGCGCGGATTACGCAGGCTATTTCAAGGATGTGGGCTTGGCGTACGGGACCCAGAACGGGCTGGAGTACGGCTGGCTCGGAGGAGCGAACAACGATAACCGCGATCGCAACCGCACGACGGCGCCGCTGTCGATCGATGAACGGTACGATTCGCTGACCCACCTGCAGAAGGCGTCGGCGACGGGCCGCATCTGGGAGATCAGCGTTCCCAATGGCACGTACTATGTGCACGTGGTCGGTGGCGATCCCAACAGTGTGGACAGCAACATCGGCTTCATGTTCGAAGCTGGCACGGCCAACCAGGTTGTGACAGGGCTGGTGCCCATCAGGACCGATTCAACCGTGACGGACCCGGCACTGGTCCCCTTTGCCTTTGCCGAGTTCTACGTGGTGGTCGAAGTGACCGATGGCAAACTGACGGTGCAGAGCGACACGGTCAGCCCGAAGCCCGATCCTGATCCGAATACCGGGACGAATGGCAACAACAAGATCGCGTACATCGATATCAACGGTTTGAACGTCAGCACCCCATTGAGCGTGACCGGCACCGCCAACGCCGATACGTTCTATGTGAAGCTGGATGGCTCGGATGTGAAGGTCTTCAACGCCCCCGATGGCGCCGGCACGCCGATTGCCACCAAGCCCCTTGCGATGATGTCCTCCTTCAGCATTGCCGGGGCCGATGGCGATGACAAGGTGATCGTGGACTTCAGTGGCGGCAACCCGTTGCCGGCGTCGGGCCTGACGCTCGATGGCGGGGCGGGCGCGGATTCGCTGACGGTGAAGGGCAGCAACGCCGGTCAGGCGATCAGCATTAATGGCACCAAGGTGATGTTTGGCGCTGCACCGATTAACCTGACCGGCTTGGAAAACGTGATCGTGGACAGCATCAATGGCTCGGCGCTGGCATTGAGCGGCACAGCCGCGGTGACTCTGCCGGCCGGGGGCAACAAGGTCCTGAAGCTCGCCGGCTTGAGCTTCGCCGATAACGCCACCCTCGATCTGGCCGACAACGACCTGATCGTCTCGGCGACGCCGGAAACCAAGCAGGCCGTCCTGGCGGCGATCGCCAATGCCATCAAGGCGGCTCGCGGCGACGGCAGCTGGGCCG
>JBLNDH010000678.1:0-12512 GCA_050261455.1 Bacillota bacterium | reverse complement strand
AGTGGCATCTTCAAAGAAGACGGCCGGGCTTACATGATCGGCGAAAGCCCCACCGCCGGCACGTCCTCCAGCAAACGAACCCTCCAACTCCCCTCGGGCCTGTTCACCCTCTACTTCTCCGTCGCCTCCAACATGAAGCGATTCAACAAAGGCCAAGGCATCGAAGGCATCGGCGTCTCGCCCCACGAGATCGTTCAGTACAACCCCAAGGACCTCGCCGCCGGCATCGACACCCTCACGCGCCGCGCCGAAGAGTTGCTTAAGAACTACCCCCAGGACAGAGTCCCCTACACCCCCAAGGAATTCGGCTGGTCCGCCAATTAACACCCGGTGCACTTCCTCCTCAACTTCTCTCCTCTTCCTCGGGGCCGCGTCCCTTCGTGCCGCTCTGCGCACATCCCTTCCCCCCCACCGCCAACAACGGTATCCTCATTCCACCTGCCTCATGGGCAGGGTAGAGATCGTTGTGCATCATGCCCTGCTCGCTGCACCCTGGAGGTCTACACCATGGCCCACTGTGAATCCCTGGAAAGCCGCCGCTTCCTTTCCACCACTCTCACCACCAAAGACGCCTTCGCCAACCGGGACCTTTGGGCATCCGACATCGCGGTCGGCGCCTACACCCAGACCAAAGCCAGTGACAACCGCTACCAGCAGCTCACCGAACGCGTTGCGAAGAACACCAGCTCCCTCGAGCATTACTGGCGTTTCAAAGTCGCCGCCGGCGACTCCATCACCTTCAACATCGAAGCCTGGCACAATCGCAACCGTGAGGGAGATCACTTTGAGCTGGTCTATTCCACTGATGCCCGCCATTACACTCCCTTTCTTTCCATCACCAAAACCAAAGACGATAACCAGCTTCAGACCATCGCCCTTCCCTCAAATCTTCAGGGCACCGTTTACATCCGCGTCCGCGATACCGACCGTCGGGCTGGCATGAAGCATCAGGACACTCTCTACGTCGACCGGATGTTTATCCGCTCGCAAACCGGCATCCCCCACTTCAACGATGGCACCATCATCGGCCGGGTAACTTCCTCCCAGATCATCGAAGCCTCCGGCTTGGTCGCGAGCCGCAAACACCCCGGCGTCCTCTGGACCCACAACGACGGCGGCAACCCCGCCAATATCATCGCGATCGACACCACCGGCCATCGCCTGGCCACCTATCACCTTAAAGACACCAACAACGTCAACTGGGAAGACATCGCCATCGGTCCCGGCCCCACCCCCGATACCGATTACCTCTACATCGCCGACATCGGCGACAACAGCACCGACCGCAAATCGATCACCGTCTACCGAGTTCTCGAACCCGCGGTTTCACTGGATCCCGTCAATGACACGATCGACTTGAGTGGTGCCGTTGCAATCAAGCTCAAGTACCCCGATCACGCACACGACGCCGAGGCGTTGATCTTCGACCCCAACCCAACCAACGGCGGCCTGTTCATCATCACCAAGAGCGACAATCCCTCCCGCATCTTCCAAGCCCCCCTCTCGGCCCTTTCCTCCAGCCAGACCATCACCCTCATCGATCGTGGCAGCATTCCCGACCACACCCTCGCCTCCGCCGCCGATCTCTCGTTCGATGGCACTGAAATCCTCGTCCGCTACAACACCGGCAACGCCGCTACCGAATCCATCTTCTACTACCAGCGACTGCCCGGCCAGACCCTCTGGGATGCTCTCCACGGCGCCGGCCATCGCCTCCCCTACACCCTCGAACCCAACGGCGAAGCCATCGCCTGGTCCGCTGACGCCAGCGGCTATTACACTCTAAGCGAAGGCCAAGACCAACCCCTCTACTTCTACCCCCGGCAATAGCCCAAGCGACGCAATCCCATTGGTTTAAACGACTTCCGTACAACACCCACCCCCGCCGCCTGCCTCCTTCGCCGTTGGTCATTGATGGGTCATTCGGGCTTGGTCATTCGTCATTGATTCGACATTCGGACTTTGTCCTTCGTCATTCCCACTCTTGCCCTCCGCCCTGACCCCGCTACACTATCCCCCCTGTTTCACAGGCAATACGTAGGGTGGGCTCCGCCCACCACTAGCAAATATACGAAAGGCAGTATCATGCGATTCGCAGTCATTGGTGGCGACGGAACCGGACCGGAAGTGGTAGCCGAGGGCCTCAAGGTCCTCCAGACGGTCTCGGAAAAAGTCGGCTTCGAATACTCCCTCAAGCACTTCGACATCAGCGGCAACCGCTACCTGGCCCGAGGCGGCGACCCCAGCAAGCAGACCATCCCCGTCATCGAAGAGAGCGAAATCGCCGAACTCAAAACCTTTGATGCCATTTACCTCGGCGCCGTCGGCCATCCCAAGGTCGCCCCGGGCATCCTCGAAAAGGGCGTCCTCCTCCGCCTCCGCTTCGAACTCGACCAGTACATCAACCTCCGCCCGGTCAGGCTCTACCCCGGCGTCGACACCCCGCTGAAGGGCAAAACCCCCGAGGACATCGACTTCGTCGTCGTTCGCGAAAACACCGAAGGCCTCTACACCGGCATGGGCGGCATCCAATACAAAGGCACCCCCGCCGAAGTCTCCACCCAGATCAACTGCACCACCCGCTTTGGCGCCGAACGCGCCATCCGCTATGCCTTCGAACTCTGCCGCCGCCGCAACAGCAAAAAGAAAACGCTCACCCTCATCCATAAGACCAACGTCCTCACCTTCGCCGGCGACACCTGGTTCCGCACTTTTACCGAAATCGGCCAGAAGGAATACCCCGATATCAAACGCGACTACAACCACGTCGACGCCTGCTGCATGTGGTTCGTCAAGAACCCCGAGGCCTATGATGTGATCGTCACCGACAACATCTTCGGCGACATCATCACCGACCTCGCCGCCGTCATCCAAGGCGGCCTCGGTGTCGCCGCCGGCGGCAACCTCAACCCCAAGGGCGTCTCCATGTACGAACCCATGGGTGGCTCCGCTCCCAAGTACACCGGCCAGAACGTCATCAACCCCATGGCCGCCATCGGCGCCATGGCCATGCTCCTCCGCGAAACCGGCATCCACAAGAACGACAAGAAACTCGTCGAGGCCGGCAACCGCGTCGAAGCCGCCATCATGCTCACCACGCCCAAGATGAAATCCCAAGCCGCCGGCAAGATGGGCTACTCCACCACCCAGGTCGGCGACCTCGTCGCCAACGCCATCAAGGCCGCCAAGTAACTCCCCATCGAGCCAACTGAAGCGAGCTCTCCAAGCCCCGCATGCACATGCGGGGCTTTTCTTTCATCCCGTCAAACAGGATTCCGCGAAAATCCACCGTTCAGTCCGCGGGCCGTTTGCCCTTAAGCTAAACTCCCGGCGTGCGACCACGCCGTCCGCTGGCCGCAAGCCAGTGGTTGTCAGCCGTGGATTGCCGAAGGATCCTCGTCCGCGGATTGAGCCGGGCCGTGTCCCCGGCCCGGACTCTTCTCGACACTCCAACCCTGACAAACCCCAGAGGGGAGTCGCCTGATGAAAGTCCTGCTGGTGCATCCCAGTGCCCTTTTGTATGCCGAGGTTTATCTGCGTCTGGAGCCCCTGGGGATGGAATGCGTCGCTTCGGCAATACGGGCCGCCGGGCACGACGTTCGCCTGCTCGATCTGCAGATCTTTTCACAGCGCCATTTCCTGCAAGAGCTGCAAGAGTTCCGCCCCGATGCCCTGGGATTCTCCGTGAACTACCTGGCCAACGTGCCCGAGGTCATCGACCTGGCCACGCTCGCCCACCAGGTCCTGCCGAGCCTGTTCACATTCGTCGGCGGACACAGCGCCTCGTTCGTCGCCAAAGAGCTGTTGAACCACGCCCACGGAGCCCTCGACTGCATCCTTCGCGGCGAAGGCGAACTGAGCGCGCCTGAAATGCTCGCCGCGGTCCCGCATGTCCATGGCGTGCCCGGCGTCGTCACCCTGGCTGGCACCACCCCGCCGCGAAACCTGTTGACGGATCTCAAGCAATTCCGCCCCGCCCGCGACCTCACCCGCAAGCGACACAAATACTTCATCGGCAGCCACGACCCTTGCGCCTCCATCGAGTTTTCCCGCGGCTGCCCATGGGATTGCTCCTTCTGCAGCGCCTGGACCTTCTACGGCCGCAGCTATCGCCAGGCCGATCCACTCGCCATCGCCGACGAGATCGCCACCATCCGCGAGCCCAACCTTTTCATCGTGGACGATGTGGCGTTCATTCGCCCCGAGCACGGCATGGCCATCGCCGACCAGATCGAACGCCTCCACATCCGCAAGCGCTATTACCTGGAAACCCGCTGCGACACCTTCATCCGCAACGAGGAGGTCTTCGCCCGCTGGGCCAAGCTCGGCCTCGATTGCATATTCCTCGGCTTTGAATCCCTCGATGACGAGCAATTGAAACTCTTCCGCAAACGCGTCACGGTCGGCCAGAATTTTCAAGCCTTGGAACTAGCCCGCAAGCTGAACATCACCGTCGCCATCAACCTGATCGTGGACCCCAACTGGGATCGCCAGCAGTTCGCCAATGCCCGCGAGTGGGCCAGCCAGGTCCCCGAGGTCGTCCACATGACCGTCGCCACCCCCTATCCCGGCACCGAGCTGTTCCACACCGAAGCCCGCCAGCTGACCAGCACCGACTACCGCCTCTTCGATATCCAGCACGCGGTATTGCCCACCAAACTGCCCCTGCGCGAATTCTATGAAGAGCTGGTCCGTACCCAGTCCCTGATCAACGCCAAGTTCATGGGCTGCAAGGAAGCCCTGGCCATGTCCCGCCTCTTGGCCAGGCTCCTGCTCCGCGGCCAGACCAATTTTCTCCGCATGCTTTTCCGCTTCCCCCAAGTCTACAACGCCAACCGCTTCTACACCGACCACACCAAGCCCGTGAAGTACCCCATGACCAAGCCCACCCCCCTGTCGCAGGAATCCCAGCTCCATACCCTGCAGATCCATCGCAAATAGGAGCGAACTTCAGAGCGAAGCCTTCGCATGGTACCATCTTGACCCGAGGCCCATGCTACGGCCCTCACATAAGGCCCCACGATGTCCAAAAACCTTCTCACGATCTCCGGCTCTTATCGCCCCAACGGCATCACCGAACAGGCCATCTCGATTTTGGCCCAGGAAGCTACCGAGCGCGGCTGGAATTCTCAGCACATCCGTCTGATTGAGAAGAACATCAAATACTGCACCAACTGCCGCTCCTGCACGCAGTCCCCCGGCACCGCACGTGGCCGCTGCATCATTCAGGACGATGATGTCCCCGCCATCCTCCAGGCTGTGGACCAGAGCGACGCCCTGGTGCTGGCCGCACCCACCAACTACTTCGATGTCACCGCCGTCACACGCACCTTCTTGGAACGCCTGATTCCCGCCGGCCTCTGGCCCTGGGGCCAGGGGGCTCCGCGCTGGCGCGACAAGTCCCCGCTTCGCCGATCGGTCCTGATCACCTCCACGGCCATGCCTGCCCTCTTCGGGCGATTCTTCACCACCAGCCTCAAGGCCCTGGGTAATATGTCCACTTGTCTGCGGGCCAAGCCTGTCGATCGTGTCTTCCTGGGAATGATTGCCCTGCAGCCCGACCAGCGACTCTCCCCCTCCGCCACCCGCCGCCTAACCGGCGCCGCCGCCAGACTCCTCGCCTGAATCAATCCTCCCCACCCCGAGACTCCTCGACTCCCCCCAAGCCCAGGGATTCACCCCTCGGTCCCCGCACATTCCTCCCCCACGCCGCTTCGCGGCGGCCCGCAGGGCCCAGTCGTCCTCTCCCCTGACCTTCCCACTTCCCCCGCCCCCACGCCGGGTGCTGAGCGTAGCAAAGCCCCGGATCTCTCCGGACCTCCAAACGTCTCTTCCCCGCATGTCCTCCATAGACCGCTCATCTGCCCTTCGTCATTGGATCATTGGTCCTTCCTTGGTCATTCGGATTTGGTCCTTGGTCATTTCCTCACACCCCCCTATTTCACCGGCACCAGCAGAATCGGCACCTCCGCCTGCAGCGCCACCCGTGGCCCGACGCTGGCGGCCCAAAATGCCTCCGTCCCCGTCTTCCCATGCGTCCCCAGCGCGATGGCATCGACCTCCAATTCCCTCGCCGCCTCCAGGATCGTGTCCACCCGCTTCCCCCGTCGCACGCTGCACTCGGCGGGAATGCCCGCCGCCTTCAATCGAGACACCAAGCCGTCCAGGTACTGGGCCATGTTCTCTTCTTCGATGTCCAGAACCGCCGCCATCGTGCCCGGCAACATGGAAGCCGTCGCCGCCCGTTCCCCCCGAAGACTCGCCACATTGTGCACCACCGCCAGCAGATGGATCGTCGCTCCGCAAGCGCGAGCCAGGTCGCACGCCACCGGCAGACTCTGCTCATGGCCCGGATCCCCATCCAGCGGCACCAGCAGCCGATGGTGCTTGAACGAGCCGGTGTTCATTTGATGCTTCGGCGGAATAAGCAGCAGCGGCGTGCTCCCCAGCGCCGCCACCTGTTGGGCATTGCTACCGAACACCCATCGCCGCGGCCCACTCCGCCCATGAGTGCACATGATGATCAGGCAATCCGGCAAGTCCTCGGCGTGCTCCAGAATGCTCTGCGGCACATCCCGCACGCGACTGGCATGCACGTGCTTGGCCAGGGGGATCTGAGGAGGAATCACCCGCCCGGCGATATCATCCAGATACGCACCGGCCTCAGCGGCATCCGCCAGGTGATGCTCGCTATGGATCGATTTGGGAGGCTTCTGCTCGATCACGTGCAGAAGGTTGATCTTGGCCCCCAGCGACTCAGCCAGGCAGACGGCGGCGGGCAGCGCCGCCTCGGCCAGCGAGGAGCCATCCAGGGGAACCAGCAGATTCTTCAGCATCGCCTAGCCTCCAAAGAACTTACGGAACGTATCAGCCAAGAGATACAAGTTTAAAGCAATCACCAATAAGCCCACAATGCAAGCCAGCCCCGTCGTCACCGGCTTGTTCACCAGCGTACCCATGATGTCCTTGCGTCGCGTGAAGTAGATCAGGGGCACAATGACAAACGGCAGGCCAAAACTCAAGACCACCTGGCTGATCACCAATGTACGGGTGGGGTCCAAACCCGCGAAAATGACCACGAACGAGGGAAGCATGGTCAGACCGCGCCTGAGCCAAAGAGGAATATGGCGGTGAATAAACCCCTGCATGATGACCTGGCCGGCCATGGTTCCCACGGCGGCGGAGGAAAGACCCGACGCCAGAAGGGAAACGGCAAAAACCATGCTTGCGACTGGACCCAGCACTGGCAGCGTTTGATGGGCGGTTTCAATGGAGCCCACATCAGTGCGTCCGGTCTCATAGAAAGTCTTGGCCGCCATGATCAACATGGCAGCATTAACCAACCCGGCCACGCCCATAGCCACCACAACATCAAGGATCTCGTAATTGAAGAGCCGCCGCATCTGCTGCGGATTCTTGACGCGAATGCGCGACTGGGTCAGCGCCGAATGCAGCAGCACGGCATGGGGCATGACCGTGGCACCGAGAATCCCGGTGGCCAGGAGGATGCTTTCGGTGTTGCTGAAGTGAGGCATGAGTCCGGTGGCTATCTTGTATGGACTCGGCCGGGCCAGGAAGATCTCCACCAAGTAGCAGGCGGCCACTACAGCAACCAGGATAGTGATGACCGCCTCGAACGGGCGAAAGCCGCGTCGCTCAAGACCAAGCAAAAGAAAGGTGGCGATGCCAGTGGCGATCGCGGCAGCACCCAGCGGCATGCCAAACAGCAGGTAGAACCCCAGTGCCGCACCGAGAAACTCCGCCAGATCGGTGGCCATTGCGACCAGTTCCATCAACGCCCAGAGAAACCAGACCACCGGCTTGGGAAAATGCTGACGGCAGAGCTCAGCCAGATTCATGCCCGCTGCGATACCAAGCTTGGCCGATAGAGTCTGCAACAGCATGGCCATCAGATTGCTGGCCACAATGACCCAGACCAACTCATAACCGAACTGCGAGCCGCCTTGAATGTTGGTGGCAAAGTTCCCCGGGTCCATGTAGGCAACAGACGCAATGAATGCAGGCCCGAAGAAGGGGAGTAATCGCCGCAGGAGGCCAGCCTTGCTCTCGCCAGCCAGAACATCGTGAGCCGCCTGCATGAGATGAGCATCCCCCGCCTGGGCGGTATTGGGACTGCCTGCTTGGGTGTTCGCCGGGTTCATCAATCATTCCTGTAGGGACTCGCCTCAGAACAGCCGTCACGATGCAAACCATGCAAAAGTGGACCACATGGGCCTGATCCTCTGATGCGTGTTCCGCGGTAAATTCTAGTCACTGCAGGGGCACATCGCGACGCCGAATCCAATCAAGCTCGACAGACAACCCGTTTTGGCAACATTGGGTGAGGAGCGGGCCGAATAAGGCGGCATACGCATACGCAAGGCGTCACAGGCTCGGCATTTGCTGCCACGTCAGGGATCGTCAGTACAACGGCGAAATAGGGCGGCAATAGGAGCAATCATGAGAAACCCGGCGAGTTGGCTGCTGAGCGGATCACTGGCATTGACAGGGCTGAGCCTTACGGGCTGCGAAAGCGATGGGGACCACCACGACCATGACCGACCGTTGTACCACTACAACTACCCCGGCGGCTACTACGATCGCGATGGCGCATACTATGACCAAGATCGTGACTATTACCGGAACCGCGAATGGCGAGAGAACGAGTATCGACGTCAGCAGGCCTACGAGCGTAAACAAGCTGAGGAGCGAGCCCAGAAGCGAGCTGAACGCAAGCAGGCGGAGGAGCGGGCGGAACGTCGGCAGGCCAGAGAACAAGCCGAGGCAAAAGCCGAGCGCCGCGAAGCGAAGGAACAAGCAGAACGCCGGCAGGACAAGAATTCAGATAACCGCTAGCGACTGCGAAGAAGCTAGTGGACCACGACTCTTCCTCCGATGGATGCGTCTCAAAGCCCTGCATGCATATATGCGGGGCTGTTTTTACCCCCGCTTCCCGTTATCCGAACTGTCACACTCCATTAGCCAGACCGCATCCCTTTGACTGCCATTGGCAGTTGACGGATGCAGTGAAATAACCTGGCGGGCGATTTCATCCATTGACGACAAGAACCGGCAGGGTTGACACTTCTGGCAGAGTAGGAGACCGACTCTTCAGGAGGCAGCCATGTCCGACCGCCCGCGCACGATGGTGATCTCGTCTCTCTGGCTTCAGACGGCGGTGCTGACATTTCTGATCGGGTTCGGAGTGCTGGGATATCTGGCCTATGCAATCAACCAGCAGCATCCGCCGATTCCGCAACGGGTGGTGGAAAACAATGGACGCCCGCTATTCACCCAGCAGGACATCCTCGACGGGCAACATCTCTTCCAGAAGTATGGGCTGATGCAATTCGGGACGATCTTCGGCCACGGGGCATATCTGGGCCCGGATTTCACGGCGCAGTACCTGCATCAGGCCGGCCAGGCAATGAACGAGTTCTATCGACGGCAGGGCCTGTCGGAAGCGGAAGCCAAGGCGCAGGTCACCCGGGATTTCAAAGCCAACAAGTATGACCCGGCCCAGGGCACGCTGAACTACACGCCGGCGCAGGTGGCGGCCTTTGACCAGATGAACGCGTTCTATCGCGACTGGTTCGGACCCGCCCAGACACAAAGGGGCCTGCAGCGACCCCACCTGGCCGATCCCGATGAGGTCCGAAAGCTCACCAGCTACTTCTCCTGGGCCGCATGGGTTTGCAGCGCGACGCGGCCAGGGACGAATTACTCGTACACAAACAACTGGCCCCCCGATCCCCTGGCGGGGAACACGCCAACCGCACAGGCCTTCCTCTGGAGCGTTCTCAGTCTGATTGCACTGTTGGGTGGAATCGGATTGATCATGTTCATCTTCGGGCGATACAACCTGCTGGGCTGGCATCGTGACGAAGAAGAGCCGCCGGGAAGACAGATCCGATTCCGCCCGCCCGAGGAGGTGGCGCTGACCCCGGCGCAGCGGGCAACCGCCTGGTACTTCCTCGTGGTGGCGGGCTTGTTCCTCCTGCAAGGCCTCCTGGGCGGGGCCAACGCCCATTACCACGTCGAGCCCGGGGGATTCTACGGCATCAACATCGCCAACTGGTTTCCCTACAACCTCACACGAATGTGGCATCTCCAGTTGGCGCTCTTCTTCGTATCGGCCAGCTTCCTGGCCATGGGAATCTTCATCGCACCGATGATCGCCCGGCGTGAGCCCCGGCATCAGGACAAACTGGCGATCGCCTTGTTCGCGGCAGTCGTGTTTGTGGTGGTGGGAAGTCTCATCGGCGAGGCACTCAGCCTGAAGAATTACATCACGTCAAGCGGGCCTTGGTTCTGGGTCGGCGCGCAAGGCTGGGAATACCTGGACCTGGGCCGGCTATGGCAGATCCTCCTGGCGATCGGCATGCTGCTCTGGGTCGTCATCCTCGTGCGCGGCATGTGGCGAAAACTGCCCGACGAACACCCGGGCAACATGCCCTATCTGTTCCTCTACAGCGCCCTGTCGATTCCGCTGTTCTATGCGGCCGGCATGCTGTTCGGACGCAACGCCAATTTCGCCGTCGTGGATTTCTGGCGATTCTGGGTGGTCCACCTGTGGGTGGAGGATTTCCTCGAGCTATTCACCACGATCATGGTGGCGTACGTCTTCGTGCTATTGGGAGTCGTCAGCACCACGACGGCAACGCGCATCATCTACCTCGACGTCATCCTCTACTCGATCGGCGGGGTGATCGGGACCATGCACCATCTCTATTTCAGCGGCGCCCCGGCAGTGCACATGGCATTGGGCGCGTTCTTCTCGGCCATGGAAGTGATCCCCCTGGTGCTCCTGACCTACGAAGCCTGGCGGTTCATGCGCTTGGGCGGCGGCCAGACGCAATACTCAGCACTCGGCGCCCCGATGCAGGTATTTCCGCACAAATGGGCCGTGATGTTCCTCATTGCCGTGGGGTTCTGGAATTTCCTCGGGGCCGGCGTCTTCGGGTTCCTGATCAACCTCCCCATCGTGAGTTACTGGGAAATCGGCACACAATTCACCGCCAACCATGGCCATGGCGCCATGATGGGGGTTTACGGGATGCTGGCGATCGGATTCTTCATGTTCGTGGCCCGCTACTTCATCCCGCCGGACCGCGGCAGCGAGCGGGCCATGGCGATCTCGTTCTGGAGCTTGAACATCGGCCTGGCGTGGATGCTCTTCGTAAACCTCGTGCCCATGGGCATTCTGCAACTGTTCGACAGCTTCCAGAATGGCTATTGGCATGCCCGGGAACTGCGTTTCTTCGAGCAGCCGGCCGTACGGGTCATCGAGTGGCTGCGATTGCCCGGCGATGTGCTGTTCATCGTCGGCGGCATCCTGCCAGTCGTATACCTGGCGGTGCGGATGTTCCTGCAGCGAAAACGCTATGCGCTCTTGCCGGCCGAGGCCCAGACCGAGGATTTCACTCAGGTATACGAAGTAAAGTGACGAGAGGAACACCTGCGCACTGCCAAGGCCAATCCAGGGAACAAGCCGAAGCGCAAAGGATGACGAGCCTCCCGCCGAGCCGAGATCTACCGGTAAACACCGGCTCGCCAAGAGGTTCGCCCTCTCATCCCGCGTTCAAAACAGCTCGTCACGCCCCTTCCCCTCGCGTCAGTCCGCCGCCTGCGCGGTTTGGCCGATGAAGGCAGAATCGACCAGGAAATAGTCATCGCCGTCTACCACGCCATCGAAGTTGAGATCGCCGTTGCAGTAGCCATTCTTCTTACTGATGAAGCCGGAGTCGATCAGGAAGTAGTCGTCGCCGTCCAACTTCCCATCGCAGGTCACGTCGCCGATCCAGGTGTGCTTCACGAGAATGCTGTCGCCACTGATTGTCGGCACCAGACCTCGCAGCGGTTGGCTAAGGAGCGTGCTGCTGGTAATGCCCGCGCCGGTCCATCGGCCCGCACTGGCATTGAAGGCAAAGCCAATCAACTGGCTGATCTGGAAGAGCGTGGCATCCTCATTGTCAGCCGCGCCAACAACCAGATCGTAGCCATCCAGATCCAACGTGCCTTGCCCGGTGATGGACAAACCTTGTAGACGGAGCGTGCTGAAAAGGTCGGCCTTGACGGTGACTTTCGCCTCGTCCTGGATGCTCAGCTCGGTCACGCCCGTGCCGGTGTAGAGAATGGCTTGAGCATTGCCCTTGGCAGTCAGGGCAAAGTTGCCAACCAGGGGCAAGAACCCTGGATTGGCGGCTTGATCATTGATTCCGACCATCGGCATGAACTCAACAGTTCCGCCGCCGATAGTGACTTGATTATTCCCGAAGCCGCCGACGACGCTAAGGAGACTGCCCTCCGCCATCCCCAGGGGCAGGTCAACCGTATCGTTACCCGCACCGGCATCGTGGACCGCCAGGTCTAACATGAGATTCTGATGGCTGCCCAAGGTCAGTGGGACAAACGATACGCCCCCGCTGGTCCCCGCAACCCAATTGCGATCATGCTCCTGGGTATTGATGATGATGCGGTCGTCGGGATTGGGCGTAACGAGCGTGAACCCC
>JBLNDH010000677.1:0-3149 GCA_050261455.1 Bacillota bacterium | reverse complement strand
CTGGCCAAAACGCTCTTCGACGAGGGCAGCTACGCCGAGTGCCTCACCGCGCTCGATCAGTTGGATAAAACCTGGCCCCATCCCCCCGGCGCCGCCGACATTCCCACCGCCTTCGTCCGCGCTCTCTGTCTCATTCGCCTGGAAAAACTCACCGACGCCGCCAACCTGCTCAGCCAAATCGAATCCTGGCCCGCTTCCCCTGAACAACATGCCCGCGCCCTCTTCCTCACCGGCTGGATCCATCTGCAAACCGATGACCGCCCCAAAGCGATCTCCACGTTCCAACGGCTCATCGCCACCTATGCCCAAACGTCGTTTGCCGCCAAAGCCAAGGACCTGTTGACCAACCTGGAGTAAACCATGAAACGTCCCCTTTGCTTCATTTTCGCACTGCTGCTCCTGCTTCCTCTGGCCAACGCCCAGGATCCACCACCCGTCCCACTTCGTCCGCCCAACATCATTCTCATTGCCATCGACACCGTCCGCAGCGATCACCTCGGCTGCTATGGCTATCCCCACGCCACTTCCCCCAACATCGACCGCCTCGCCGCCGAAGGCGTCCTCTTCGAACAGTGCTACAGCGTCGCCGGGTGGACCCTCCCCGCATTCATGTCCATTTTCACCGGCCTCCTTCCCGCCGCCCACAACTGCCGCGATATCGAAACCGCCCTTTCTCCCACCCTCCCGACCCTGCCCGAGAAACTCCACGACAAAGGCTATTTCTGTGCCGCCGTTGTCGCCAACCCTTATCTCAGTGCCAAATTCGGCTTCGGTCGTGGCTTCGACAAATACGACGACTACACCGTCTTCCTCGACGCTGAACTGGCCCTGCTTGCCGCCGACAAACCTCGCCAGTACACGCAGGTCACCGATCTCGTCACCGGCTCCACCGTCACCCAGCAGGCCCAGCATCTGCTCGCTGTCGCCAGGAAATCCGGTAAACCCCTGTTCCTCTTCGTCCACTATTTCGATCCCCACGACAGCTACATCCCGCCCATGCCGTTCGATCGCCAATTCGATCCTGATTACCAAGGCTCCATTACCGGCCGCCAGCTACCCGCCTCCCGCAACGCCCCCCCCTCTGCCCGTGATTTGGCCCATCTCCGCGCCCTCTACGACGGCGAAATTGCCTTCGACGACGCCCAACTCGGCCAGTTCCTCAAAACCCTCGATGCTACCTTCGATCCCGCGAGCACTCTCCTCATCCTCCTCAGCGATCACGGCGAAGCCTTCGGCGAGCATGGCTCGCTCCTCCACGGCAACAGCGTCTATCGCCAGGAACTCCAGGTCCCCATGATCTGGCGCTGGCCCGGCGTCCTCCCCAAAAAACATCGCGTCAAAACCCCCGTCGCCATCACCGACATCCCTGCCACCCTCGCTGCTCTCCTTCGCATCGAAAACTTCAATCCGCCGCACGCTCGCGCTCTCTGGCCCGCCCTCACCGGCGGTCAAGTCTCCGAGCCCTCCGACATCCTCTCCGACAAGTGCCTCGGCCCCACCCAGCACATTGCCCTCACCCGCGGCCCCCTCCGCCTCCACGCCCGCTTCGATACCTCGCCCAATGAGCCCAATACCCGCTACGAGTTCTATGACCTGTCATCCGATCCCAACGAACAAAGAAACCTGATCGCCACCCATCCACCCCACCTCGTCCCCATGAAGACCTCGCTCCTTCGACTCTGGGCCGACTGCCTGAGACTCCGTCAAACCGCTCACCCCGATCCCGCCGCCAACCGCGTCCAACTCAACGACAAGGAACGCCAGCGTCTGAAGGGCCTTGGATACACCGATGGTGCCGCACACAACTAAGAAGATGCTGTCTCAAATTCCCGGAAGCCCACGGCGCCGCCGTGGGGTTCTGATTCCTGAGGAGAAACCATGTCCCATCAACACAAAGCCTTCACCCTGGTCGAATTGATCATTGCCCTGGCCATCCTCGCTTTTTCCCTTGCCTTGTTCGCTCCCGCCACCCGAAAACTCCGCGCCACCGCCGACACCATCGCCTGTGCCGAACACCTCGCCCGCATCGGCCAAGCCATCGCTTTCTACATCCAGGACAACGCTGGCTTCTTACCCTCCGCCGAGCCCGCTCCTCGCATCGACCCCAACGATCCCAAACGCACCCTCGACATCTGCCGCTGGGCCCGCTGGCACACTGCCCTCGTGGGGCCCGGCTATCTCCCCGGCTTCGCTGATCGCTTTACGACCGGTGCTCCCGCCACCGTCTTCCGCTGCCCGGCCGATCGCACAGCCCTGCCCGATCAAGGCGTCGATCAATCCAGCGTCGGGACCAGCTATCTCGTCAACAACCGTGTCATCCCCTTCCACAGCACCGGCGGCGCTGGTGGCGGCCCCTTCCGCTACGCGAAGTACAAGAACCCCGCCGACCGCCTGGTCCTCGCCGAAAAAGACGCTTCCTTCCGCGTCGTCCACGCCGGCCTGATTGAGCCATGGAACCAGGACCCCATTCTCACCGGCCTCCGAGCCCGCCATGGTCTGGGTGGTCCCGATGGGGCCGCCAATGTCCTCTTCCTCGATTTCCACGTCGAAACCCGTACCCTCAAATCCATCACCGCTCCCGCGCAATTGGCCAAACAGAAACACCCCGATCCCGACCCCCGCAACCTCTGGGGCACCCGCCCGGAAGAGTAGGCCAGTGCTGAGTTCTAAGTGCGGAGTACTGAGTGGGGGCACTGCTCAGCACTCAGTACTCAGTACTTTGCCCCTGACCCCTGATTTCTCCCCCAAGCTCGCTACAATCCCCTGCATGGTTCCGCTTCAAGTACTAAACGCCCCGAACCCTAAGACTCTTTCCGATGCCGATCGCGCCCGCATCGCCGCCGACCTGGAGCAACTGGCCCCTGGCAGCGTCCGCTTCGATCGCCACGATCGCATGCTTTACTCCACCGACGCCTCCATCTACCAGATCGAACCCCTTGGCGTCGTCGTCCCCGACTCCATCGACACCCTCATCCGTATCGTCAGCTACTGCGGCGTCCAGCATCTCCCCATCCTCATGCGTGGCGGCGGAACCAGTCTCCCCGGCCAATGCACCAACCGCGCCGTGGTCATCGATCATTCCGCCCTCTGCCGTCGCCTGCTCGCTGTCGACGCGGAACATCGCGTCTGCCACGTCGAACCCGGCATCA
>JBLNDH010000676.1:0-4270 GCA_050261455.1 Bacillota bacterium | reverse complement strand
CTGCTGACCAGAACCCGGTACGCCGTCTGACGCTGCCCGCGAGCGGCAGGATCAGTTGCGGCCAGTTGCCAACTCAGTCGCGGCCTTCGAACATCGATCCCTAGCGGATCACCCAGATACTCACAGCGCAGCTCCACCACTTGGACCGATGCCCTCACCCCTTCCCCCGCATCGGCTGACGACGTCGACCCAGACCGGCTCTGGCAGCCAACCATCGCCAATAGACCCAGAGTCAGTTGAACCGCCATGAGCGTGCGCACGATATCCTTCATCTGCGTGATCCTCATGTTGGACTATACCGGTTCCTCCGGCTCCTGTTGGGCTTCCCATTCGGCGTACCGTATGCCCCGCTATCGCGCATGACAGAATTGAGCGGAATTGCCGCAAAGTGTATCCGCGAGTTGGAATGTTGAGTTTTTGTCCTCCCCAAGATCGCCCTTCCATGCCGCAGGCAGAGCGTAGCGATGCCCCGGATCTCTCCCCAGTCTTCCCTCCGCCGTCCTGCCCCGCCCGTACTTGCCCTTCGCAGACGTACCTGCCTGCAGAATCACAGCGAGATATCCGCCTTCTGCATCTGAATGATCCATGCCGGCGTCTGTTCAAGATAACCCTGGATATGCTTGATGCGGGTGAAGTAAAACCAAGCGGTCCCACCCTGAACGACAATGGCCACCCCGATCAATGAGCCATACACCGTCATCGCGAGCAGGTGCGCCAATCCCTCCATTGGCTTCAGCAACCCTGCCGCTGCCGGGTCAGCCGCACTCAGCGCCGCCATCACCCCCTCGCCTCTCCATTCGCTCCACAAGCTTCCGATCGCATATAGGATCAGCAGCAACGCCAAAGCGATTTGGTTAAACCCCAGCCTCTTGGCTGCCTGAGCATTCAGACGCCGCAACTGCCTGGCGCCGCAAAGCTCGATCCAGGCCACGACTCCCATCCCGATGCCCATCAGGATCCCGGAAATGCTCGATAGACCACACACAAAGCTCAGAGCGGCAAAGATCGCCAGCGTCCACCCATCAAACGTGGCCACCGCAACAGCCCGGCGTATCTTCCTGCTCGCAAGCTGCGCAACTGCCAACTGTTGCAGTTGTTCTTGCGACAGCAACCCCACTGGCGAACCTGGTAGTGCAGGAGGGGTGATCACCATTCAGTTATCGGTCCGCCCGCCCCGTCGCTTGAGCACCCCGCCGGTATCCGTATCCGCAAAAACGCAGCGACTCCCTCCAAGCCCAGGGATTCTTCCCTGGGGCAGTCCAGAAGGTATCCTTCACTGGCAAACCGACCACTCCATCCTCCTCTTCCTGCTCTTCTTCCCTCATTGGCTTGTTCACCTGCCTCGGCATGCTGTTCATCGAAACCCCCAGTCGGCCATGGGACCCAGTATCCAAACTCAAACAAGTACTGTTCCTGAGTGATGTAACCGTTTTCTAGGTATTAACTTAAGTCACAGTGCCCCCGCACGCATCGCCTTCCCCAACTCCACGATGCTTCACTATCCCCTCTGGCAGATTTCGCTTCGGCGCGTATCTTCTTAGCCCCGGAAAGGAAGGATCGCGAAGGTCCATGTTGTATACAGTCTGTAAGCCCCCAACTGCAGAAGCCCCTAAATCGCTAACAACGCCTTGGTTCCAGGATACCTCTCGGCTGTCCTCGGCTCCGGCCGATTCTGCCCTCCTGCACTCTCTGGGCTTGTTTCTCCTCTTCTTCCTCGCCTTTGCCCCCAGCCTGACTTGGCTGGAGTTCTCTGGCGGGATGGAGAATGTCAACGTCGCCACCGCCCTGGAAACCCGACGCGAGGGTCACTGGTTGATTCCTTTTCTCAATGGCGAGCCTCGCACCGCCAAGCCGCCCCTGGCCCAATGGATGGCAGCCCTCGGCATCCTCTCCTCCGATTCCCTCCCCTGGGGGGCTCGCTGGCCAACGCTCGTCTGCTCCTGCCTCATGCTCGTCGCCACCTATCATCTGGGACGCTTGGTTGTCGATGCCAAGGTTGGCTTGCTCGCCGCACTGGTTTGTGGCTCCATGTGCCTCTTCATCCGATACGCTCAGCAGGCCCAATACGATCCCCCCTTGGCACTGTTGGTGACAGTCGCCAATGTGTTTCTGGCAACCATCATCTTCAATCAGCAGTGGTGGACAGGCTGCGTCGGCGCCGGCATCGCCATCGGGCTGGCGATCATGACCAAAGGGCCCATCGCTCTGATCCAATCCATTGTCCCGGCGATTCTCTTTGCCGCCTTCCGCCATTGGATGCCACAAACCTCCGAATCGAATGCACGCCCCGATTCCCAAGCCGCCCAAGCTCCTCGCCCCTCATCGTCCACAAAGATTGCCGCCATCCTCGTTGGCCTCGCCCTGATGCTGCTGATCTGCCTCCCCTGGACCCTCTACGTGGAATACAAGATCCCGGGACGCTTTGCCCAGTGGCACGACGAGGTCCTCATGCGCAACGAGGCCCGCTACGACAAACCCGACAATTGGTGGAACTACGGCAGCATCATTGCCTGGATCATGCCCTGGAGTGCCTGGCTTATCGCTGGCCTCGTCGGCGTGTTCGTCGATGCCCCTTCCCGTCTCCGCCGCCGCCTCTTCTTCCTGGTCTGCCTGACCCTGGTGCCGATCATCATCATGAGCTTTGTCAGCCCACGCCGTAACCGCTATCTCCTCCCCATGATCACCCCGATCGCCATTCTGATCGCCTGGCGGATCACCCTCCACGTCCGGACCTCTCGCTGGAAAATCGCCGACCTCCTCCTCCTGTGGGCTCATTGGCTCATCCTGGGATCGCTGGTATTCGGCCTTCCCGTCGCCGGCGTCTTCTTCCTACAAACAGTCGATCATCGTCCCTGGTATCCCTGGCCCCTGGCCACCCTGTTTGTCGCCCTCGCGGCCATCATCTTCATCAAAATGATCCGCTCTCCTCGCAGCCCATGGACTCTGGCCGTTGGCACGGTGCTGCTGATGCTCATGTTCCATACCCTCTTCCTCTGGGGGTATCGCGATTCCGCGCAGGGCCGCAGCCCTGGCAAAGCCTTGGCCCAACGCCTTCGTGCCGCCTACCCCGACGCCCTGGCCTACAACGGCTATCCCGGCGGCCACCACGACGCCCCCCTGGAAATCTCCATCTACCTGGATAAACCCCTGCTCCGGTTCCCCGATCCCTCCAAGATCCCCGCTAGCCCCAAGCCGCAGATCATCATCATGCCCGGCCCCGGCCCCGAGGCGCCCAACGTGCCCGGCTTCCGCCTCATCGACAAGTCCTGCATGGAAAACGATTGGTGGTATGCCTTGCTCAAACAACCCTGAATAAGCCCCCAAAGCCAGCGGTTGTGCTCCATCTCTTCATTGCCCGCAATCCGTGTCCCATCCCGTTCGCTCTCCGCCGCCCCCCCACAAAAATCTCCCGACTCCTTACAAGCCCAGGGATTTATCCCTGGGTTCTTCCATGGTTCCCCCGTTCCGCCGGATTTCGCCTCCCGCCTTGCCAGTTCTCCCCACACTCCGTAGTGTCTTGCCATGCGATTCCCAGCCCTGCTCCTCTCGTGCTCCGCACTGCTCCTGGCCCATCCCGCCTTTGCTCAGGAAAACCGTCCCCCCGAGCCCATCGATACCCGCTTCCTGCTCGACAGTGCCCAAACCCATGGCTTCTCCCTCGGCCTTCCGAAAAACCCCCAGTTCACCGCCGATGGCAAGTCCGTCCTCTTCCTCCGCTCCGAATCCCGCCGTACCGAACAATCCCTCTACCAGTTCGATCTCGCCACCGGCCAAACCCGCGAGCTTCTCACCGCCGACCAGATCCTCCGCGGTGCCAAAGAATCCCTCTCCCCTGAGGAAAAAGCCCGCCGCGAACGCCAACGCATCAGCGTGGCCGGCATCACCAGCTTCCAACTTTCCGACGACGGCTCGCTCATCCTCGTCGGCCTCTCCGGCAAGCTTTACCTGTTCCGCCGCGCCGACAACACCGTCCGCGAGCTTCCCACCGGCAATTCCCCCGCCCTCGATCCCAAGTTTTCCCCGGATAGCAAGCACATCGCCTTCGTTCGCGACCATGACGTCTACACGTTGGACCTCGCCGCCAACCAATCCATCCCCCTGACCACCGGCGGCACCGACCGCCTCTCCCACGGCGAAGCCGAGTTCGTTGCCCAGGAAGAAATGGACCGTTTCACCGGCTACTGGTGGTCCCCCGACTCTCGCTTCATCGTTTATGAAGAGGCCGATGCTGCCCAGGTCGAGACCTGGTTTGTTTCCGACCCCGCCCACC
>JBLNDH010000675.1:0-3891 GCA_050261455.1 Bacillota bacterium | reverse complement strand
GGCCCTGCCGCTGGCCCCATTTCACGCGGCGGTAGGTCTGCACTTGGACGGTGTCGGCGGCCATCACGCTCTGGAGAACTTCGGCATTGATATCGGCCTGGTCAACCAGGAGCCGCAGATGCGGCAGCTGATGCGCATCCAGCGCGAACTGCGGCAACGCCATCGCCAACAAGGCACGGTTTTCAACCACCCAGCGATAGGCCTGCCCGATCACCTTCAGATCGGCCAGACCCCCGCTCGCCACCGCCAGAAGGACCAGGCGTTTTTCGCGGCTCACCGCCAGGCGCACGTCGGAGCACATGGGCGGCTTGACGGGGCACTCCACCATCGCGCCCATCGCATGGTTCATCACCGAGGCCAGGACGCCTTCGTGCCCTTCCTGTCCGCCCACCAGTTCGATCACTTCCGCCACGTCCGCCCCGGCGTCTGCCTGGAGCTTTGGCTGTCCCGCAAGCATCGCCGTCGCCTGCACCTTCTCCTCCCCTGTCCCATCCTGTTGCTCAACACCCGCTGGCTCCATCGCAGGCTGCGCCGTCGCCGGCCCGTCGCCGGCCATCCTCACGGTTGCCCCCTCTGTCGCGGCTGCAGCCTGTCGGGATTTTTCCAGGAACCCGCCCAGCACCTGCCAATGCGCCGCCCCGGCCAGTTGGGCCTTGTCATGCTCAACGACGCAGTTCATCACGACGGCTTCGCCCACATCCTCGACCTCATTCACAGCGCCTTCGCTCTCGATTTTCCGGTTGAGGAACTGATCGCAAACGGCCGCCAATTTACGATAGACGCCTTCGGCCTGATCGACATCTTCGGCATCGAGCGCGGCAAAGGTCAGCTTTTTCACGACCGGATGCAGATCCGAGAGACCTTTCAAGGATCGATAGCACGCGACCACGCCGTCGTGGTCGCATGTGCCCAGCACCACCCAGTCGGCGACCTGCCCCAGCAAGATGCGACCTTCGGGCACGCGAGGGTTGGCTATAACGAGCAGCCAAACATCCAAATCGCAGCTGAGCTCATTGATCGCGTCGGTCATCGCTCGCGCGTCGAAGCAGCCGCTTTCCTGCGCTTCGGCGGAATCCGCGCCGCTGTGGGGATCATAGCGGACCACGCGGAATTCGCCGGCATCGACGATCATCAACCCCACATGCCAGCCCAGCCCCGCCAAGTGCCGGGCGTATCGCCGCACATACTCCAGTTGCCTGACGCCCAGGTGCGATGCAACGACCGCTTTGATTGAAGGCACACGCATCGTTTCGCCGGCGGGTTCGTCGCTCAACACCTGGCGGTATTCCTCCGGAGTCAGATCCGGGCTGACGTGCGCCGTCGGCGGCTTGCGGCACGGAATGGCCGCGCCACCCGTCTGTTTCTCGCGTACGCTGCTGAGAAACAGATGGCTGATTTCGCTCAAATGGCGGCGACTGTTGCCTTGCTCGGCCATATCACATCTTCACTTGCCCTTCCCGAGAGCCGGAAGGGAGTCAACGTGACAAAACAGATCAAAATCGACGATTGGAAACCCGGAGTCTGGATCACTCGACTTCGACCACATTGTTCAGTTCGCCGAACTGATTGGTTTCGACGTATTGGTTGTTGGGATCGGTGACCCAGCGGCCATCGACCACCAGGCGATAGCGATACCGGCCTGGCGTCAGGGGCATGCACATGCGCCATTCGCCGGCTTTCTCCCCGGCTTCCATCGGCGTGGCATTGGCGGACCAATTGTTGAAGTCCCCGGCCAACGCGACCTGGGTGGCGTTTTCGAAGCGAGCGCGGAAGACTACGTCGCGACCGACCTGTTTCACGCCATAGAACTCCATGATCTTCTGCTCGGTGGTCTTCTCCACCTTGGCCGGCGCTGCTGGGGCTTCCTGGACCTCCGGTTCGTCGGCCACGAGCCCCGCCAGTCGCTCCGCGACGATCGGTTCCTTCGCCGGGGCAATCGTGGGCACGGGTGCGACGGCCAGCGCCACCGAGCTCTCTTCTTCGGCAGACTCGACATGCTCCTGGCCATTGCCGTTCCCCGTGGCGTCTTCCGTGGCCGGCACGGGAACGACGGTCCGCCCGAATTGCACGTTGGTCAACTGCGCCAACTGCTTGGCACGTTGGACGAGCTCGGCCGGCCGGGAAAGTCGTTCGGGGGTCGCATCCGTCTCCACGGGTCGATGCCCCATCAACTCCCGGGCCAGGTTAACAAAGTCTTTGTAACCCCGGCTGCCGGGATCGTATTCGGTGATCGGCTGCCCGAAGCTGGCAGCCTCTTTGAGCTTGGTGTTGAAGTTGATCGTGCACTGCATGAGCTGGTCGCGGAACTTGTTCCGCAACTCGGCCAGGACCTCCCGCGCCAGTTTCGTGCGTGTGTCATATTGCGTCGGCAACACCCGTACCTGGATATCCTTGCCGCACTGCTCTTTCATGACCTCCAGGGTGTCGATCATCCTCGCCAGGCCATGGAGGCTGAAGAAACCCGTCTCCACGGGCACGATGACCTCATCGCAGGCTTTCAGGGCGTTGAACGTCAGCAGGCCGACGCTGGGCGGGCAATCGATGATGCACCAGTTGTAGCTGTCGCGCACGGTGTTCAGCGCATCGCCGAGGCGATCTTCGCGGCCTTCGCGACCGGCGAACAACTGCTCGAACGCAGCCAGGCGGATGTTCGCCGGGGCCAGGTCAAAGTCGCTGGCGATCTGCCAGACGATGTCGGCCAGCTGCGCCGGCTTCCCATCGCGTGGCTCAATCATGCAATCAAAGATCGTTTTCTCAATCTGCTCCTCCGGCACGGCCAGTCCAACCGCGCAATGGCCTTGCGGGTCCATGTCAGCCAGCAGAGTCTTGTGCCCCAGGCGTGCAAGGCAGGCGGCCAGATTGATACTGGTCGTCGTCTTCCCACAACCACCTTTTTGATTGATGATCGCGATCGTCCGCATGATTACACCTTCCGTGGTCGTATGACAGCCATCCGTTGGCTGTGATTTGCGGGACTCCGGATTGCCCAGATTCCCGGTCCGAAAAGCTCATCGGCGACCTACATGACAAATCTTTAAGATTACGGGTTAACTTATTATGGCTCCCACGGGCACACATTTCGTGTCCGCAACTTTTCATTTCCGCCGTCCCACGAAATTGCCCCCTTAATCCGCGATTCATCAAATGCAAACACGTGCTGAGCATGTACAACGCCAGAAATGAACCCGGCCCGGCCCCTCGATCGGTGCAATACAGATACCCTGTTTATTACCGGTCCTAGGGACCCCAGGCGGAGGATCCGCAAGGAAAGCAGCAGGGATCTCCACTGGTAGACAGGGATTGGGGCCAGGTGTCAGGCCACCCGATCAACACTCGCAGGATCACTCCCAGCAAGCGTGAGCGATGAGGCTGCCACGGCCATTCGCACGGTCTTGGCGGACTTGGCAAAAACTCGCGTCCGATGTGCCACGAAGTGCAGAGTCTCGCTCGCGGCGAGGCAACACCCGCTCTTCGCAGTCACTCACTCCATTCACTAGTCCAGTCTATTCGAGCAGACATGTCCGCCAGCCAAGGCAAATATGCTGCATACACACATTCAACATGACCTGCATTCAGACTTGCATACCGCATCAGGCGGCGATGACCGCCTCGCGATCGGCATCGTTCACCAGTCGCAACCCAGTCGGCTGCGCCGGCCCGGGACCATACTCGGCCACGACCTGCCGCAGGGCGCCGATCACCTCGTCGCGTGTCCCATCCACGACGCTTCCCAGCAGCTTCAACATTCGTTCGACTTCGCCTCGGGTTGCCGGGGCCAGCCTCCAGACGCGGATCTTCGGATGTGAAGTCGGCCGCGTCTGCTCGTCATCCTTGGCCAGTTCTTCGTAGAGCTTCTCGCCCGGGCGGATGCCCGTGATTCGAATCGCAATG
>JBLNDH010000674.1:0-11065 GCA_050261455.1 Bacillota bacterium | reverse complement strand
GGCGATCCGGTCTTCAGGGATGGGGCATTCACCGCCAACAACGCCAAGATTCGCGCCTATGCGATTCAGAAGACGATGTGGGCGATGGACCTGGGCGCCGAGTTCGGCGCGAAGATCTACGTGTTCTGGGGTGGTCGCGAAGGCGTCGAGTCGGATGCGATGAAGAATCCGGTCGATGCGATCAAGCGGTTCCGCGAGGCGATCAACTTCCTGTGCGAATACAGCATGCAGCAGGGGTACGGCTACAAGTTCGCCTTCGAAGCCAAGCCCAATGAGCCGCGCGGGCACATGTACTTTGCCGTCACCGGTTCGTACCTGGCATTCATCCCCACGCTGGATCATCCCGAGATGTGCGGCGTGAATCCGGAAGTGGCGCACGAGCACATGGCCGGCCTGAACTTCGTCCACCAGGTGGCGGCGGCGTTGGAAGCCAGGAAGCTGTTCCACATTGACCTGAACGACCAGGAATTCGGCCGGTATGACCAGGACTTCCGGTTTGGCTCGGCCAACCTGAAGCATGCGTTCTTCCTCGTGAAGCTGCTGGAAGACTACGGCTACAATGGCCCGCGGCACTTCGATGCCCATGCCTACCGGCAGAGCGGGTATGACGATGTGAAGGAGTTCGCCCGCGGCTGCATGCGGACGTACATGATCCTGAAGGAAAAGGCCCATCGCTGGAACAACGACAAGGAGATCCAAGGCCTGCTGAAGAAGATCAACGCCGAGGATCCGGAGATGTCGCGGCTAACCAAGAAGTTCAGCGCTGGCAACGCCAAGAAGCTGCTCGAGGCCCCGCTGGACCGTGTCGAGCTGGCGAACATCGGTTTGCCCTATGAGAAGCTGGATCAGCTCACGATGGAAGTCATCATGGGCGTTCGGTAAACCCGGTGGATGGGTTTGCCTATTCGCTGCATTTGGATATGGAAAAAGCACGGGTTCTTCCCGTGCTTTTTCTATGCAGTTCCTGGGAGGGGAGGCCCCTCAGGAACTTGGCTTCACAACAAGTCCCGTTCATCTCGCTACCCGGTGTTACCCGGATAACTGCTTGAACGGGACGAAAATAGAGGTAACAACCCCTATGCCAACGAAGAAGATTGCATGAGAAGTGGGTGAAATCTCGCTTAATACTTCCACCAATGATGCGACGAGCCTGTGGCGAGCCAGCAAGGTGCTTGACGTCGGTCGTCCCCCGGGGGAATGGTGGGGGAGTAGCATGCCAAGCTGACGAGGGGATGACATCTCTGTCCGGACAGCGGTCGAACAGGCCAGTGGAAATCAGCCGAGCCTTCAAGGAGAGCCAATCATGAGAACATTGGAAGAGCGTGTGGCAGCGATGGAGCAGACGGTGGGACAGTTGCAGGGTGCGATTTGTTTTTGGCGTGCGATGTCGACCAGTCTCGGGGTGGCGCTAGTTGTCGGGATCTGTATCGCGGCGGCGGAGGTCCGTGGTCCTGCGGGCGGGTCGGTTGATAAGCTCACAGCCCGGGAACTGATCCTCGTGGACGAGCAAGGTCGGACGGTTCTGCAAGCGGGAAGCCTGGGGAAGGGCGGGTTTCTGTCGCTGTCGAACGCCGCGGGTCAAGTGATTTGGCAGGCCTACTGCGATCCGCAGTTTGGTGGGGGAGCCATGATGGTTCACAACGCCACCGGCAAGGAATCGATCTGGGCCATTGCGGGCAATGAGCGAACGGATCTGATCGTGAGAGATCCCAAAGGGAAGCTGGCGGTTGCCGCCCAGGGGATTGATGGTGGACGATTGACCGTCTTCGGCAAAAGTGAGAAGAGCAAGTCGGTGACTATCATACCAGAGGAATAGCGACTTGTCCTTTGCGATTGGCCTTGTGCTGCAAGTGGCTGCGGATGACACGGGACAGAGGACTCGCGGATGCGCGCATAAAAAAACGCCGGGGGGCTCGACCCGGCGTTCAGGAGGAGGGAATGGAGAGTGCTAATCCGGCACACTGTGGTGGGTAGGTCACAGCGACCGGTTCATTACTCCTGACTTAGAGCAATCAGAGTGCCAGAATCGTAATGTGCTTGCTTTTTGAGCCGGCGAGAGGGGTTCTCTTGAGCTAAATCACTGATTTGTCGGTGCTTAAGTCGAGATCGTCTGCAGAGTCGCCGGCTGAGCGGACACGGGAGCATTGGTAAGCCCGCCTACACGAAATGACAGGCGAATGTGCCGCAATGTCCCTTGGGGTGACAGTTGCGTCAGCCCGACTCTGTGCCAAGTGTGCCATCAGGCTAGGGCGGATACGTCCGGCTTGGGAAGTTGTCGGCGAATCTCCGAAACGCGGTATCCGAAGCCGGAATCCCCCAAGGTGGAAAGATCAACCTGCCCCTGTCGTCGGCGGTACAGGCCCGGATGAATCTGTGCTTCGGAGCGTGAGGCGTCGGGGTAAAACTGCATGGCGTTGGTTTCCACACCCATGATCGTGTCGGCATGGGCGGCCAGCAGCACATGCGGAACCTGGGCTAACATCGGGTTGGTCAGGTCCTGAACCATGAGCGTCATCCCATGCGCTTTGGCCCAGCAGAGGCTCAGCAGAGCCCCCGTCTGGGTCTTGCATGTCTTCAACGCCACGCCCGTCCAGCCCAATGCTCGTCCGAGTTTCACGAGATGCCAGTCGTGAGCGCTTTCGTCCATGAACAAAGGCTTGCGCGCCGAGACGCTATGGACGTCGATGCGGTGGGCCTCCAGGTCGTAGGGGAACGGCTGCTCGACGTAGAGGATCATGCCATGAATCCGCGGGTGATGATCGCGCAGATGATCGAGGATGCCGTTTACGTAGGCCGGCTCGGTGACTGTGCAGTTGAAATCGGCGGTGAGCCAATCGATGCCTTCTTCGATTGCGATCTGGCCGACGCGCAGCAATCGCTGGCGATCCCAGTCGGCGTCGTTGCCGCGGAGTTTGACTTTCAGGCATTTCAGACCATCGGTGCGGATCCAATCCCGCAGCAGGACCGGGTAACCATCCTGCGGCTCGTCGCCGGTGAGATCTGCCGGGTCGATGGCATCCAGGCCGCCGACCAGATGCCAGGCGGGGAGCTTCGTTCGCGGCTGCGCGAGGAGAAAATCACTGGGGTACTTCCCGGCGAAGGAGATGGAGGACCCCTCGGCGGGCTCGAGGTAACAGGCCAGGTCCCGGCTCATGAACGGACGCGAATAAGTCTGGTAAACGGGCCGGCCCACGAGATTCCCATAGGCATCATGCAATGCGAGGTCGAACGGCGAGCAGCAGACCAGGGCGGCCAGGTAGGGCATCGATTCGTTGAATCGCCGCGTCAACTCCGGCAGACGCTGTTGCTGGAAATCGTAGCCGATCTCCATCGGATGCCCCCAAACATCGAAATGGGCCCACGCCTGGACCAACTCCGTGCAGAACCGTTTCAGGGCCTGATGACGGGGCTCATAGGGGAGTTTGCTGGGCCAAACCCACTGTACGCTCAGCGGCGTTTCGCCCCAGCCATCGGCCTCATGCCCTTGGGAGTCCCGAACGCGCAATCGCACGCGGGCGCACGTGACCGAGGTGAGTGTTTCCGGCCCGAACTTCAGCGGCACACGCGTTTGGACCGGCAGAAAATACAGCTCGGCGCCGATGACGCGGATATCAGTGGTCAGTTTGGCTGGCATGATGACTCAATACGATGTTGCCCACGAATCTTCACGAATGAACACGAATGATTGAAGAGATGGCTCGGCAGGAGCTTTGCCATCTCAGGCAGGAGTTTCGTCTCCTCTAAATAAGTCCAACCCAAAGCGAAAGGGGTAACACGGAGGGGTCCCAGGGATAAATCCCTGGGCTTGGATGCAGTCGAGCACTTTCGGGATGGGGAGGACATATTGGGATTGGTGGAGATTTGTGAAGATTCGTGGGCCATATTCTCTCACTCCGGCAATGGCTTGCCCTTGGTTTCCGGGGCAAGCCAGATCAGGAACAGGCCCAGGATATAGATGAAGGTGATCGTGCCGCACATCTTGGCGAAATCGCCGTGGTAGAATTGCACGATCGGGCCGATGTTCAACGCCGCGACCGCGGCGAGGATTCGGCCCGTATTGTAACTGACGCCTTGCCCGGTGGCGCGAACGCGCGTGGGGAACAGCTCCGGCAGATAAAGGGGGAACCAGCCGTAGAAAGACGCGGTGACGCCGCCCACCAGGAACACCATCACGAGGAACAGTACGCCATAGGAGGAGAATCTCCAGAACAATACTTCGCACAGGAACAGCGACGTGGCGCAAAGGACGAAAAATGTCCGTCGGCGGCCCAGTCGGCCACCGATCAGCGGGGCCAGGAAGGTGCCGACGATCGCGCCGAACGCCGAGGCGATCTGGGCGACGGCCTTGGCGCGGGGGTCGCCGGGGTTAAGCTGCTTATCCACCCAGACGGGGATCTGCTGCACCGATGCCCAGGTGCCAATGAGGGCAATTGAGGCAAATGCGATCGACAGGATCGTGCGGAGCGCCATGCCCCCCGAAAAGACCTCGCGGACGGGCTGCGAGTGGCCGTGTTGGACGGCCTGCTTCCATCGCTCCGATTCGGGCACGAACAGACGAATGACAAAGGTCAACAGCGCCGGCAAGGCCCCGGCGAGCATGACCCAACGCCAGGAATCGGAGGTGATTTTGTAGAAATACCCGAAGACCGCGATCAGCAGGATACCGACGTTGGCCGCCATGCCAATGCAACCCGCCAGCAGCGGCCGCCAGCGTTCGGGCCAGCATTCCATGACCAGGGCCACGCCCAGCGACCACTCGCCCCCCATGCCCAAGGCGGCGATAAAGCGGAGGCACCACAGTTGCCCAGGCGTCTGGGCGAAGAAGCCCAGCCCGGTGAACAGCGAGTACATCAGGATGCTGACGGCCATGGCGCGGACCCGGCCGATGCGATCGCCCAACCAGCCGAAAACCAAGCCCCCCGTGGCGGCCCCCAGCAGCCAGGCGGCGGTGATATACCCGACCCATTGGGAAACCTCGTTGGCGTTCCCGCCGGTCAGTTCTTTCAATGCCGGGTTGGCGATCAGGGGAAAAATACCCTGCTCCAATCCGTCAAACCCCCACCCGAGAAAGGCAGCCAGCAGAACCATCCATTGGCCGCGGGTATTGGCTGACGCTTGAGGCAATGTCGCGGTGGTCACCTCTGACTCCTTTTACATTTCTCAACGACTGCCGACGAAATGATCCGCCGATGCTACCGTACGATTGTGTGGGAGGGAAGCAATGTTGAGCCCGCCTGCGACGATTCCCGGGCGGTTCATTGCGGAGAAGAATATAGGCAGAACGAGCTGCCGGCTTAATAAGAGTCGCGTGTGCCCGTAGCGCCCGAATGCTGCTCGGCGGCCCGTTCGAATCCCTTCAAGACAAGAGACGTGCCACAGAGAACACGGAGGCCACAGAGAGAAGCGAACATCAGATTCTGTTCCTCTGTGTTCTCTGTGCCCTCTGTGGCTTGTATCTGAATTCAGAACCAAGCGTTCTTGACCTGCTCTGCCTTCGTGATTCGTGATCTCTGCTGGTGAAACGGGATTTTCCGGGTCGGAATTGCATAGTCCGGAATAGGATTGGTATTGGCGATTACCTGGCCAGGTTGCCGATGAATTTGGGCAGGAGAGCTGTGCATGATCACAGGTGGTAGCAATGCTGAGGCCCGTCGTCTTGAGCAAGAGGCTCAACGGGAGGCCAATTGGAAGCGGTGGGGGCCCTATCTGTCCGAGCGGCAATGGGGGACGGTGCGCGAGGATTACTCGCCTAATGGCAAATGTTGGGAGTACTTTCCCCACGACCACGCCCGCAGCCGGGCTTATCGGTGGGGGGAGGACGGCCTGTTGGGGATCACCGACCGCGAATGCCGGCTGTGTTTTGCCGTAGCGATGTGGAACGGGCGCGACCCAATCCTCAAGGAGCGGCTCTTCGGGCTGAGCAATCGTGAGGGGAATCACGGCGAAGACGTCAAGGAACTGTACTTCTATCTCGATAACACGCCGACGCATTCGTACATGAAGGGGCTCTATAAGTACCCGCAGGCGGAGTATCCCTACCTGCAACTGGTCCAGGAGAATGCCCGGCGGAGTCGGCAAGAGCTGGAGTACGAGATCACCGATACCGGCATCTTCGACGACAATCGCTACTTCGATGTCTTTGCGGAGTATGCCAAGAATTCGCCGAATGACATTCTGATCCGCATCACGGTGGCCAACCGCGGCCCCAAGGCCGCCACCATTCACCTGCTGCCGACCCTTTGGTTTCACAACTCCTGGTCGTGGGGCTGCGTGCATGAGGGGTGCTGGCCCAAACCCTGGCTGCGACGCCGGGGCCAGATGAGTGTCGAGGGGCACCACGCGACCTTGGGCCGGGTTCAATTCGATATCGATCCGGCGGGCGATCCGGCGCCGATCCTGCTGTTCACCGAAAACGAGACCAACAAGCAGCGGCTCTATGGGGTGAGCAATGACAGCCCCTATGTGAAAGATGCCTTTCATCAGTATGTGATCCAAGGCCAGATCGAGGCGGTCAATCCTGAGGAGGAGGGGACCAAGGTGGCGGCGTATTACCTGCTGGAACTGCCGCCACGATCGCAGCGGACCATTCGACTGCGGCTGGGGGTGGAGGAGGAGATTGCACAGGCCCCGTTCGGCGAAGAGTTCGATCGGATCTTCGCTGCACGCATTCGCGAAGCCGACGAGTTCTATATGCCGCACATCCCAGCCGACCTCGTCCCGGCGGAGAAGCAGGTCATGCGGCAGGCGTTTGCAGGATTGCTCTGGAGCCGGCAGTATTACCACTACGTTGTCGAGGATTGGCTCAATGGCGATCCCCTGCAGCCGCCTCCGCCGCCGCAGCGATGGCAGGGACGCAATCACGACTGGATGCACCTGTTCAATCGCGATGTGATCTCCATGCCGGACAAGTGGGAATATCCGTGGTACGCCGCCTGGGACTTGGCGTTTCACATGATCCCGATGGCCAGCATCGACCCGGCATTTGCCAAGCAGCAATTGCTGATGTTCCTGCGTGAGTGGTACATGCACCCCAGCGGGGAACTCCCGGCCTATGAGTTTGCCCTGGGCGATGTCAATCCGCCGGTGCACGCCTGGGCCTGCTGGCGCGTGTACAAGATGACCGGGCGCAAGGGCCAGCGCGATCACGATTTCCTGGCTCGGGCATTCCAGAAACTGCTGCTGAATTTCACCTGGTGGGTCAACCGCAAGGACGTCACCGGCAAGCACATCTTCTCCGGCGGGTTTCTCGGGTTGGATAACATCGCGATTTTCGACCGCTCGCAGATTCTACCGAACGGACGGCGTCTGGATCAGGCCGACGCCACCGCGTGGATGGCCTTCTACTGTGCGACGATGCTGTCGATGGCGCTGGAACTGGCGACGGTGGACAGCACCTATGAGGACATTGCCTCGAAGTTCTTCGAGCACTTCGTCGCCATCGCCGACGCCATCAACACCCTGGGCGGCAGCGGGCTGTGGAATGACCAGGATGGGTTTTACTACGACCAGCTGCAGGTGGATTCTCAGCCGGTTCCGTTGCGCGTCCGCTCGGTGGTGGGGCTGATTCCGCTCCTGGCGGTCGAGGTGCTGGACCAACGCATCATCGACCAGTTACCCGGGTTCAAGAAACGCATGCAGTGGTTCCTGGAATACCGCAAAGACCTGGCGAAGCACATCACCTACCTGGAGCATTGCCGGCTTGCTCCGCACGTGACGCCGGGCCCCAAAGGGCTGTACCTGCTGGCGATTCCCTCTCGTCAGAAGTTGGAACGCGTGTTGAAGTACCTGCTCGATGAGAGCGAGTTTCTGTCACCCTATGGCATTCGCTCACTGTCGGCATACCACCGCGAGCATCCTTACACGGTTCAGCTCGATGGGTCTCGCTACTGTGTCCGCTACACGCCCGGCGAATCGGACTCGGCATTATTCGGCGGCAACTCCAACTGGCGCGGGCCAATCTGGTTCCCCATCAATTACCTGATCATCGAGGCTTTAGAGCGGTATCATCATTTTTATGGTGATGGCCTGAAGGTCGAATATCCCACCGGGTCTGGCCGGTCCCTGAATCTCTGCGAGGTTGCCAGCGAACTGGCCGGGCGATTGTGCCGTCTGTTCCTGCCCGAACCGGTTGGGCTTCGCCCCTGCAACGGCCAGGATCTTCGCTTCGCCACGGATCCGTACTTCAAAGACCTGGTCCTCTTCTACGAATGTTTCCATGGCGATACCGGCCGGGGCTTGGGCTCCAGCCACCAAACCGGCTGGACTGCGTTGATCACTCGGCTGCTGGAAATGACCGCTCAAGGTCGCTTGCCTGCGCCGGCTGCCCGCCGTGCAGTTGAGCCCATCGGGGCGAGATAGTGAGATACCTAACTGACTGAGCACCCCACAAGGGGTGCCGATATTCGGGAAAAACGTCTCTCAAGCCGGACCGGAGCGCAGCGGAGGTCCGGATGATTCTCTGGATCGGAACAGATCCGGACTTGCGCTGCGTTCCAGTCCGGCTTGGAAGGGTTTCTTCTGCCGGTCCGATCGCTTGGAGCATGGCCTGTTTTACCCTGTTTGCCAGTCTTTCCGGTGTTTCGGCAATTGGACTTCCGCCGACTCTCAGCGATAATCCTATTGGCTTCGAATTCGTACGACTATAAAGAGAACACCATATGACCGTTCGAGAGTACTTCCGCGTCATCTACGACAACGTCAAATCGATCATCATCGGGATGCGGATTACGCTTAAGTACTGCTTCCAGAAGACCGTTACCGTACAGTACCCGGAACAACGCCTGAGCTTGGCTCCCCGGTATCGCGGCATTCACGAATTCGAAGCCGAAAAGTGCATCGCCTGCGAGCAGTGCGCCAAGGCCTGCCCCGTCAGTTGCATTTACATCGATAAAACCGCTCCGCGCAAGCTCGATAAGGCGACCGGCAAAGCGATCGGCGGCGACTTGGTGCGCTATGCGATCGATTACAGCAAGTGCATGTTCTGTGCCCTTTGCACGGAGCCTTGCCCCACCGATTGCATTCACATGGGCAAGCTGCATGATCTGAGTTCCTACAGCCGCGAGGATACGGTCGTCGAGTTCGTTGAACTCAATAAGCAAGGCATGCACACGCCGATTCCGCTCTGGATGGAACGCAATGCCGAGCGGATTCCCTGGGTGAAAGAGGAATACGAGCGTGTGAAGTCCGGCCAGATGGCCGTCCACGCGGCGGATATCCCGCCAGCCAAGTAACCCGGCTTGAATTTCGCGTCAGCGCTTTTCCGGGGAATCTGGCGCTTATTGCGCATTCCACCAGCCCCAGCGAATGGCGAAACCCCCATTGCCATAGGAGACTTCTTTGCCGCTGGGGGCGATGGAGGACCAATTCATCGCACTGGTGCCGGGGGGTTCGCGGAACCAGTGGACGCTGCCGTCCAGGCTGGCGTAGTATCCGCCTTTGTGGTGGACCGACGAAATGCGGTCGGTGACGTTGTGTAGACCTTCAACATTGCCGCCGTTGACTCCCCCGAGGGGCTCTTCCTCGCAAATGACGGGCGTGGGGAGCATCTGCGATCGCCGCTGTGCGTCCACAAAACGCGACTGGACTTTGATCTTGCTGACCAGTGCACCGGTGAACACGCCGAACGCGGCATAATCGAATCGCCCGTTGCTGCCGACCCCGACGTTCAAAATGGTGGAGTCTTGGGCGGGGCAGCGATAGATCTTGTCATTGCGGACATAGCGAAAAATCGTGCCGCCTTGGGGAGCCGTGGAAAGCGGCTCGTTGTAATTGATCAGCCACGCCCGTTTGTCCCGGTCGGTTTGGTCGTAATCCACGAAATTGCCGGGAAGATGCCCTTTGTGGTCCTCGGCGAAAAGGCGAAAGGCCATCATCAGCTGGTGCTGGTTGCTCGAACAGGTGGCTGCCTGGGCACTGGCGTGGGCTGCCTTGAGGGCTGGCATGAGCGCGGCAATCAACAAAGCAATGATGGCGATGACCACGAGCAACTCGACCAACGTGAATGCTCTTCGGCAGTTCATGGCGGATCTCTTCCTGTCAGATGTGATGGCCGCAGAGGTAAATCGAAGGTGAATTCTGACAGGGGAATCGTACCGTCGGGTTCGCTTGGAGATCAAGCGTATTCTGGTCGCCAATCGGGTGTTGAATACTCAGTTGGGAGGGCGAGCCGCGATGGTTCGGTAGATCTCGGCTCGACGGGAGCCTTGCCCTCCCGGAGCCTCGCCGTCTTCCGACCTTTGTCGTCCCGAGGGTTAAAACCATGACCTCAAATGCTCTCGACCTCTGGACCTTCGGCATCTTGCCCCTTACCCTCTTACCCCTCGATGAATGCAGAACCGTTACATACTGCCTCGCCGCTGGCTTACCAGTGCCTTGCCCGCGATTCGGCATCTTATGCTCGTCTTGGCCGCGTCACCACGCGTCATGGCGTCTTTGATACCCCGGCCTTCATGCCTGTTGGAACCCAGGGAACCATTAAAGGCGTTTTGCCCGATCATGTAGCCGCCACCGGGGCCCAGATTATCCTCGCCAACACTTACCACCTGATGCTTCGCCCCGGCGAGCAGATCGTGGCCGAACTGGGGGATTTGCACCGCTTTATGGCTTGGCCCGGCCCCATCCTCACCGACAGTGGCGGCTTCCAGGTCTTCTCCCTGGCGGAGATCAACAAAATCAACGACGATGGCGTCGTCTTCAAAAGCCATATCGATGGCCGCGTTGTTCATTTGACGCCCGCCCGTAGCATCCAGGTGCAAAACGCCCTGGGGGCGGACATCATCATGGCATTTGATGAATGTCCCCCGGCCGGCGCCCCACGCGAATACCATGAACAAGCGGTCGGGCGGACCTTGCGTTGGGCAGAAGAATGTCTCTCCGCCCACGCCCGGCCGAGCGAGCAAGCCTTGTTCGGTATCGTCCAAGGTGGCACTTATGAAGACCTGCGCCGAACCTGTGCCGCCCGCCTGATCGAGAAGAACTTTCCCGGCTATGCCGTCGGCGGCTGCGCGGTGGGGGAGGGGTTCGAAGCCATGGTGAACGTTCTCGGCTTCACCACCTCCCTGCTCCC
>JBLNDH010000673.1:0-8079 GCA_050261455.1 Bacillota bacterium | reverse complement strand
CAGTCGGCCAGGGGTTGGATAAAGGGGCCCGATTGGCTCATTCCGTAACCTTCCCGCCGGCCAGGCAGCGTAGCCCGCCGGTTTCACTGCCTACGAAGACACACCCCCCGACCACCGAGGGGGAACTGAGGGAGAGTCCCATTTCGCCCGGCTTGCCTTCTCCATTGACGGAATGACGTTCCAGGAGTTTCCCGTCTTTGGCGTCGAAGATGGCGAGGTAGCCATCCTTGCTGACGGCGTAGACATAACCCTTGGCCAGTGCGGGACCTGCAGCGATGGGGGCTTTGCCGCTGACGCGTTGCCGCCAGAGGATGGCGCCATCGGCGGGGTTTAGCGCGAGGACCTGGCCATTGCAGACGGGGGCGACGAGGATGTTTTCGCCGGCGGCGATGGGGCCGAGGACGCTGTCCGCAACCTCGGTGCGCCACAGGACTTGGCCAGTACGGGCATCAAGGGCGGCGACAACCCCGGCGGGTTGGGGAGCGGAGTTCACATAGTCGCCATTGCCGCCGCCGACGTAGACGCGGTCGCCAACTAAGGTTACGGCACCGGTCATGGGGTAGGGCATGGGGGTGCGCCAGAGGAGGCGGTCGAGGCCCTTCTGCTTCAGTTCTTCGTCGGTTTCGCTGCGGAGGGCGACGACGGCGTTGCCTTGGAACCCACTGCCAATAAAGACGATACCATCAGGGGAGATGGCGGGAGAGCTCTCGGGATCGTTCAGGCGATAGCGCCACAGTTCTTTGCCGTCGGAGATTCGGACCGCCAGGACGAAGCCGGGATCGGTCTTGGGCTTGTGGTTTTCGTCTTCGATGGCGCCGGCGCCGGCGACGACCAGGTCACCATGGATGGCCGGGGAACTCTCGATGTGCAAAGGGGTTTTGATGCGCCAGTGGAGGCGGCCGGTGGCGGCCTCGAGGCAGAGCAGGTCGCAGTCGGCGTCAAAATGGAGGCCTTGGCCGATCACCAGATATTTGCTATCGGCGGTGAGGGCCGGAGAACTGAAGAAGGGTTTGAGGGGACCATTGGCGTCGTCGGTGCGCCAGAGGGGCTGGCCATTAGTGGAGTCCAGGCAGAAAATTGCGCCGAAGGTTTCCTTGGTGATGTCCTGGAAAGCGGTGGCGGCATAGACGCGGTTGGCGACCACGCGGGGGGAGGAGAGGACCCAGGCGTCGTCGGGGTTGTAGTCCCATTTGAGTTTAAGATGCAGCGGGGCGACGGGTTGGGTGGTGAGAACCGGGGCGTCCTGGCGACGTATTAGCGAAAGGGCAATTTTGGACCAATCGGCCTTGTGGGGACGGGGCGCGGCGGTCCACCGGGAGCCTCCCCAGAACCACTTTGAACCACCCCAGAACCCCGCCACGACCACCAGGAGCACAACCGGGACCACCGGTCGGCGCCGGCAAACTCGTACTAATTCCCTCGGTTTAAAAAGCAAAGCGACGACACTGACAATTCCGGCCAGAATGGCCGGGAGCAGCGCCGTCCCCGCATTGACGAAGATCGGCACGACCGCAAGCGGATAATTCATGGGGCTCGTAATCAAGGCTCGACCCTCAACGGCTACGGTCTGAAGCATCCGGTCTGGGCGGATCGGTTGCGCCGAACCCTCACCCCAACCCTCTCCCGGAGTACCGGGCGAGGGAGGAAGGGTAACTCTAATCCACCATAGGTATACAACGCCACGGTTCAAGTCGTTGCTTCGCAGCCATTTCGGCAGGAATTGGAGCGGTTTGGTGCTGGCAAGGATTGGAAGGGAACAGACTTCCGGCGTTCAGGGGGATTCAACGGTCATGACAATTGTTCGTACAAACCCGTAAGGCAATGCATCCACGTATGGAGGTGTGATGAGCCAGGGACACGTCAAGGGCAGCCGGAAGGCACGAAGGCACGTAGGCACGAAGGCACGAAGGGGCGAAGCCCCGAGGGAGGGATGGAGAGAGGGGAGGGCGAGTGCTTTCTGGAAAGTGCTGGCGGGGATGGTGATAGCGGCACCATTGGGGGCTTATGCGCCGGCGTGGGGGCAGCAGGTGACGCCGGACGAGGCGGGGATCATTTTGCTGAATGGGGCGAGGGCGGCGTATAACGCGGGGGATTATTCGGTGGCGATGGATCGGTTCCGGGCGTATCTGCAGAAGCCGGCGTCGAAGCCGGGGACGGCGGTGGCGCGGTTCGGGTTGGCGCTGGCGATGCTGGAGGGGCCCAGTCGAGATTATGCGGGGGCGATGGAGATGTTGCTGCCGATCGTGGGGCAGATTGAGATGCCGGAACGGGCGTATGCCCAGTATTACCTGGGAGTGGCGTGTCGGGGAGTGGGGCTGGCGGCACTGGGGCAGGTGGCGGGGAAGCCGGGCGAGGCCCAGCCGTTGCGGAATGCGGCGATGCAGCGGTTTGCGCAGGCGGCGGGGGCATTTGCGGCAGCGGGGAATGATTTTGCGGTTTTGGCAAAGGGGGTGGCGGCGGCGGAGGGGAAGGAACTGCCGGCGGCGTGGGAATGGGTGGCGCGGGCGCGATGCGATCAAGGGGAAATGCTGCTGAATGGAGGGAGGGCGAAGGAGGCACTTGCGGCGATCGAGCATCTTTTGAAAGATCCGGTGCTGAGCAGGACGAGGTATCGGAAGCAGGCGGTCTATGAGCAGGGGTATGCGAGCTATCTGCTGAGAGATTATGCGGGGGCGGTGAAGACACTGGCGGGATTGGCACCGTTTGAGGATAGCGAAGTGGGGGTGCATGCGCGGTACCTGCTGGCGCGGACGCATCATTTGTCGGATCAGCCAGGGGAGGCAGCGGCGTTGTATGAAGCGGTGGTGGCGGGGTATCAGAAAGAGCGTAAGGCGGCGGAGGAGGCACTGAAGAATCCGCAGGCACTGAAGGACAAGGCGGAGGAAAGGACGCGGCTACAGGCGGTGGTGAGCGGACCGATGCCGGATTACGTGGCAAGGGCGGGGTTTTATTGGGGGGTGTTGCTGCAGGAGCAGGGGAAGTACGCGGAGGCGATCGCGCGGTTTGCGACGTTTGGGCAGCAGAATGGGCAATCGGCATTGGCAGCGGAGGCACGGCTTCGGCTGGGGGTGTGCCAAGTGCAACTGAAGCAGCATGGCGCGGCGGTGAATACGCTAACGGCGTTGCAGGATCACCCGCAGCTCGGGGATCAGGCGCTGCGGTGGGCGGCGAAGGCGCAGATCGGGGCGGCGGACCCGACGAACCTGGCGGCATACAACCAGGCGCTGAAAGGGGCGATGGAGCGGTTGAGCAAGGCGGCGGAACGGTTGAAGGGGATCAGCGCCAATCCGCAGCAGGCGGCGGCCGATCCGGAAGCCAAGACGCGTCGAGGGGAGGTGCTGTTGGAGCTCGGCGATGCCCAGCGGTTGGCACGACAGTACAAGGAGGCGGCAGCGACGTACCAGGTGATCGTCGAAGAGAAGGCGGCGCCCGAGGCGATGGAAGAGGCGATGCACGGGATCGCAACGGCGCTGCAACTGGCGGGGATGTACAAGGAATCGGACGAGGCATGCGTGCGGTTCCAGAAGGCGTTTCCCAAGAGCACGCTGGCGGCGGCAGTGGCGTTCCGGTATGCGGAGAACCCGTACCTGGCGGCGACGGCGGGGATGACCAATCCGAAACTGGGGATGGCGAAGGAAGAGATCAAGCGGCTGTATACGGAAGCGATCGGGCGATATCAGCAGATGGTGACCAAGTATTCCGGATACCCGCACTTGAGTCTGGCGAAGCAGGGGTTGGCGTCGGCGCATTACCAGTTGGGGCAATTCGATAAGGCGGCGGAGGCGCTGGCGAGCATTCCGGGGACGGATCGGAGCGGGCCATTGGCGTCGGTGAATTATCTGCTGGCAGATTGCCTGCTGAGAACGTTGCCGGCGGAGGGGGACGATGCCTTGTCCACAGCGAGGCTGCTGCAGCAATTGGAGGAGGCGTCGAATCTATTGACGTGGGTGATGATGACGGAGGGGAGCCCGCTGGTGCCGGATGCGACGATCAAGCTGGGGTACACGCTGCAGCGGATGGCGGCGCTGACGGCAGACGCGGAGGAGCGAGCGAAGACCCTGCAGAAGGCAAGGGACGGATACGCGCGGTTCATGCTGCCGCTGAAGAACCATCCGCTGTATGCCCTGGGGCTGCTGGAGAATGCGAAGGTGACCGAGCAGTTGGGGGGATATGGGGCGGCGGTCAACGAATTGAATGAGTTCCGGAACGACCCGATGCGAAAGTCGCCGCTGGCGACGCTGGCGATGATGCGGCTGGCGGAGGGGTTGCGGGTGCAGCGGAAGGCGACGGAGGCGGCGGGATTGCTGGCGCAATGGCGGCAGGAGAAAGAGGCGGAGCTGTTGAAGGATCCGGTGCGGGCAGAGTGGGTGCCGGATCTGCAGTTTGGCCATGCGATGGCGCTGAAGGAGGCGGGGAAGCTGGGGGAGGCGGTAGCACTGCTGGAGGGCATTCTGAAGCAGTGGCCCAAGTGTGAAGCTGCGGCGGAGATTCCGCTGCGGATTGCCCAATGCCGGCGTGAGGATGCGGCGAATCGGATGGAGGCGGCGGCGCGGGTGGTGATGTATCCGGGAGACAAGCCGGAGGCGGTCCCGGCGGCGAAGGCCACGATGGCGGAGTGCGCCAAGAGCCTGACGGAGATAGCCGGGTTCTTTTTGACGGAGGCGGGGAAACTGGCGGACAAGCCGGAGAAGCTCGAGACGCGGGTGCGGATGCATTACGAGGCGGCGTGGTGCTATCGGGATATCGCGCGGGTGGAAGTGGAGACCGTGCGGGATCGGCTGGCGGATGAGGCGTTGGCGAAGTTTCGGGAACGGATGCCGAAGGAGCGGGCGCTGGCGGGGTTGCGGGCGCCGGCGATTCCGATGTCAGCGGTGCCGCTGCAGCCAGGGGAATTGAAGGCACGGGAACAGTATCAGACGATTCTGAAGATTGGGGCGGACGCATCCCTGGTGCTGGATGCGCAGTATGAGCTGGCGGATCTGCTGACGCAGCGGAATGAGCACAAGGCGGCGATCCCGCTGTTGGGTGCGGCACTGCAGCAGGAGATGAGGCCGGATTTGGTGGAGCGGGTGCGATTGCGGCTGGGGGCGTGTTATCTGGCGGTGAATGAGGGGAAGGCGGCGGAGGCGCAGTTCAATGCGATTCTGCAGAACGCGCGATCGCCGTTGATTGTGATGGCGCGATATGGGCTGGGAGAGGCGGCCTTGCAGCAGAAGGATTGGAGCCGGGCGGTGCAGATGCTGCTGCCATTCCAGGATGCCGATCCCTACCGGCACACGATCGGGACGTCGGATCGGGCGCTATTGCGGCTGGGGTTTGCGTATGAGCAGCTTGGGCAATGGGAGGCGAGCCGAAAGGTGCTGGAGGAGCTGGCGTCGCGGTTTCCGCGGAGCGTGTGGATTGTCGAGGCGAGATTCGGGCTGGGGTGGGCGTTCCAGAATTTGAAGCAGTATGACAATGCGATCAATGCGTATACAGAAGTAACGCAGCGGAGCGGGGCGGAGGTGGCGGCGAAGGCGTTGATGCAGATCGGGGTGTGTCGCGAGGCACAGCAGCGGTGGCAGGAGGCGGCGAATGCCCTGCTGGCGGTGGCGTATACGTATGACTATCCGGAAGTGGCGGCAGAGGCGCTGTGCGAGGCGGCGAAGGCATACGAGCAGATGAAGCAGGGGGAGGAGGCGAAGAAGGTGCTGGAGCGGGTGGTTAAGGAGTATCCGAATACGAAGGGGGCAGAGGGAGCGAGGAAGAAGCTGGAGGGGGTGAAGTAGTGACGGAGAGGTGTTGATGGCTAATTGCCAATTATCAATTTATAATTGCCAATTGACAAATGAAGAGGGAACCCAGGGATGAATCCCTGGGCTTGGAGATATGGAAGCGTGGGCGGCGGAAGAGAGCAACTTGGTGCGGGTGCATGGGCGGGCCGCCCATGGCACGTTTGGTTTGGGCGAGGATGAAAGCGGATTGGAGTCGCGCACGGGCGAGACGCCCGTGCTACGGTGGTGAGGAAGGGATCGATGTACGGTGGAACGTGTCCTACAGAGGACGGGATTGGCAAAAAGCCCTCACCCCAACCCTCTCCCGGAGTACCGGGCGAGGGGGAAAGAGGGAAACGATCAACGTGCGCTGAACACGGTTTTTCGCGAAGGATCGGTTGCGGAGCGTAAGGTCTTTGTATGCGAAAACGTCTGTCATTCCGAGCGAAGCGAGGAATCTCTCAGGTAGAGATCCTTCGCTGCGCTCGGGATGACAGGCACTTGGCATTCGACGTGCGCTGAAGCGCACCCTACGAAGCGGGAGCGGTGTCGATGAAGATGAATCGTGGGATGGCGTGGCTTGTTGTGATCGTGGCGGTGCTGGGGATGGCACGGCGAGGGGAGGCGTACATCGAGGCGGCGTATAGCTTGGGGCGGATGATCCAGGAATCGACCAATGTGGTGGTGGTGCGCGTGGAGAAGGTGGATAAGGAGAAGAACCTGATCCTGTACAGGAAGGTGCAGGATTTGAAGGGGAAACATCCGACGGACATCATCCGCCACAATATCGGGACCAACGGGTTCAGCCCGCGCGAGTGGCAGACAATCATGAACGAGACGGAGGTGGGGAGGATCGCGGTCTTTTTCCACAATGGCTCGGCCAGCGAGACGTGCATCAACAACTACTGGTACCAATGCTATCCCGGGGGGGATTGGTGGCGATTGATCCATGGGGAGCCGTACTTGCTGCGGACGTATGCGGGGAAGGCGGAGAAGCTGATCCCGGCGGTGCAGGCGATATTGGCGGGACAGGAAGTGATCGTGCCTTGCATGGCGGATGGGGATAAGAATGCGCTGTCACTGCGGTCGGGAAAGATGCAGCGGATGCGGGCGAGCATGAAGCTGCAGGATTACAACCCGGCGAGGGATTTTGCGGGATGGGGGCAGCAGGAATTCCAGACGATCGACAGCATGCCGGGGTTTTCGCATCTGGGGACGATCAGCCGGGTGGATCCGGGAGCGGTGGGGATTGTGGCGGCGGATGTGGATGGAAATGGGCGGATGGGGTTGTGCGTGTATGGGAGGACGAAGGTGGTCGTGCTCCATCCGGATGGGAACACGATGGAGGAAGTGGCGATTCCGTATACGGGCGGCGCGACGGCGGCAGCGTGGGGGGATTGCAATGGGGATGGGAAGCCGGATCTGCTGCTGGCGACGGTGAGCGGGCCGAGGTTGCTGGTGAATCAGGGGGGGAAGTTCGTGGATGAGAGTGCGCGGCTGCCGAGGGAAACATATTACAACCTGACGGCGGCGGCGTGGATCGATGCGGATGGGGATGGGAAGCAGGATATTCTGCTGGCCAATGGGTATTTGGGGTTGAGGCTGTATCGGAATCGGGTGAGCCCCCCTACCACAGCACCCACGGCAGACAAGGCAACGTGGTTTGAGGATGTGTCGGCGAAGGTGGGGCTGGGGACAGAGGGGGTTGGGGCGAGGATGAAGGGGAATCAGTTGGCGGTGGCGGATGTGAATAAGGATGGGCGGATGGATTTTGTGTATGGGGCGGGGATGCTGGTGATGAACACGCCGGGGGGATTTGTGGAGGCGAAGGATTCGGGGTTGGCGGTGGAGGGAGGGAGGGGCAAAGCGGTGTTCGGGGATTGGGATGGGGATGGGTTTATGGATCTGTATGTGACGGGAGCGGGGAAGCTCTATCGCAATGATGGGAAGGGACGTTTTGCGGATGTGACGGGGAAGAGCGGGGATTTGGCGAGCGCCATGGGGAATGTGACGTGTGCGATGTGGGTGGATCTGGGGAAGAAGGGGAAGCCGGATTTGATGGTGGGGTGTGTGAAAGGGCCGAACCGGTATTTTCGAAACAAGGGAGATGGGACGTTTGTGGATGCGGGGGAAGAGGTGGGGTTTTATCAGCGGGTGTTCAATACGCAGGCGATGTGCGCGTTTGATATGAACAAGGATGGGGTGGCGGATTTGGCGTTTAATAATGAGGGGCAGGAGTCGGTGGTGCTCCTCGGAGCAGGGAAGTAGGAATATGAGCCGCGGATTAACGCAGATGAACGCAGATAAGGCGCGCACGGGCGGGACG
>JBLNDH010000672.1:0-3597 GCA_050261455.1 Bacillota bacterium | reverse complement strand
GGTCTTCACATCATGCGGTGTGAGGGGACGGATCGGCTGGCCTTCCAAGAGCTCCCGCTGCGGAGAAACGCAGACGACTTTCATCCGGCCGATCAGCGTCTTGAAAATGAACCAACGGGTGGCATAGAGCGCAACCAGCAATTCCTGCCCGACAGGCATGCGGCCCTGCAGATCGCGATCGGGCCGATCCAATTCGGCCATGAGCCGCTTGAGTTCCACCTCATGGTCCTGCTTCTGCACATTTCGGCGAAGACTCAGCACGGGTCGCCGGCCACTGGTGGTGTCGATGCGCAAACGATCGTCGTTCAGAAGGCGTTCCACATGCTCGATGAAGAGTGTTTCACGCTGGCGATGGATAATTGGATCAGAGCTATTCGTCATGCTTCGTAACCACATCAGACCCAGGGACAGCCGGGCGCCTAGGCAATGACCGCAAACGCAGCCACAACAGCACCACGACCACGGCCAGCCAGATCCAGCCGGTGGTAGCGAGAATCACATAAATGACTTTCATGCGGGTTCCCGATTCCCGATCTCCAAGGCACTGATTCTAATCGAATAATTGACGAGTCACCACATCGCAGTGTGCCCAATTTCACTCTTGAGCAGTTCCCGGCCACACCGACGGCAGAAACGGGCCGAGACCGGGTTGCTGGCATGACACCCTCGACGCGGGCAACGGATCGTCGGCCCCAGCACGGGACGAGGGGCCGGGTCCAACCGGAACAGGCCGCAGAAGGCATGAAAGATGAGCTTGATAACGGACACGACCACCCAGATGCCAAAGATGATGGCCGTGATCGCAATCACGCCCATGAACAGGAAGAAGATGGTGAAGGGTTCGGTCATCTCTGGAGTAGTTGCCAGTTGTTAGTCGTTCAAGACTGCACTCGGTTTCAGCTTACTCCTTGGGGGCTGATGGCGGTACCGCAGAAGATGCAATAGCGATCGACGGGGTCGGGATAGGCCCCGCATTGCGGGCAACGCAGAACCCATTCCACAAGCTGCAGGCCACAATGCATGCAGAATTGATCCTTGGCGGCCACGGGCCGGCGACAACTCGGACAGAGCTTGTTGCGGGAATCCATTGGCCCAACCGATTGGGGGCGTTCCCAAGGAAGCGGGGGCGGCAGCGGAGGGGGCGTTGGGGCAGCGAGAGCCGCCAGGAACTCCTCGGCCGAGGCATATCGCTTCTCCAGGCGGGCATAGGAACGCCGGAAGACTTCGTCCAGAAACTTCGGGGATGCCGGGTTCAGGTCGCTGGGCATGTCCGTACCGGCCGGTCGTTCGCCAGTTAGCAGTTCGTAAAGGATGATACCACAGGCATAGAGGTCCGCCCGGGCGTCGACGCCGTCGCCATTGCGCTGTTCCGGGGCCATGTAGTCGAGGGTGCCGGCAATGCGTTTGGCGTCATCGGCAGCCAAGGAGGCAGAGTAAGCAATGGACTGAGCCTGGGCGGTAGTGGCAGCTTTGCCAAGCCCAAAGTCGGTCACTTTGACCACCCCCGGGGCGTCATACCCATCCTTGGCCGCCCGCTGGTGGATGAGGATGTTCTCCGGCTTCATGTCGCGATGGACCAAGCCATGGCTATGGGCATGGGACAGGCCGGACAAGACTTGACGCAGGATAGCGACCGCCTGTTCGGGGGTTAGCGAGTGGCTGTCGATCAAGGGGCGCAAGCTCGTGCCCGGGACATACTCCATAACCAGGTAGGGAGGATCGGCATAGGGATCGAAACCCAGGGCCCGCACGATGTTAGGATGCTCCAAGCCATGAATCGCCGTGCCTTCGCGCTGGAGATTGCGGAGGTAAGAGGAATCGGTGGGGATCTTGATGGCAACGCACTGGTCAGCCCAGACGTGATGGCGAGCCCGCCAGACCTCGCCGAACGTTCCCCGGCCAAGTGGCTGTTCAAGGATGTATTCGCTGATGCGTTGATTCGCAGCGGGCATTGCTTACCTCCCAAGCAGGCTCAAACGGTGAATGGAAATAACGATGAAGGATGAATGATGAACCGCAATCCTCCTGTCGTTCATCGTTCTGCATTCATCGTTAGCCTCATTCACCGTTGTCCTCCTCAGCTCACCTTCTCGGCAATCCAGTCGCACGTGAAGAGATTATATACCGCGGCCAACAGGGCACCGACGACGACAAAGGTCCAGGCTGTCGCACTCGGAATCGACCAATTGAACAGCCAGACCAGCAAAACGACTTCCAGCAAGGTGTAGGCCCCCACCAATACTGCGCCGGCAAGATTACTGTTGCGGCGGGCAACCAAGCCGATGAGGGCGAAAGTGGCCCAAGGTAGCAGCAAGACAATGCCAAGCCAAGCCGCAATTTTCCCCGTTCCCCCCAAAATCATCTGGCGCGTGGTTGGGTCCATGCGCCACCAAGAGATAGCAGCGGCGACGGCCGCCAAAGCGACCAGCCCGCTGACAACTTTTCCGGCCGTGCTCTTGAGGAAGTCCATTCTTTTAATCATTGTAAACGACCCGAGGGGTAGAGGACGTTATAAAACAGAACGAATCTCATCCCCCGCGAAACGGTTGACTTGAGGGCAGGCAGGAAGATGATTCAGTTAGCTATGGATCGTCCGAATACGGACAAGCGATTTGATTTCCCGCCGGGCAAGGTGGTAGCGGGCAAGTACCAGATCGAGCGTGCACTCGGAAGTGGCTGGGAAGGGGAGGTTTACGCCATTGTGGAGCGCTCCACGGGAATCCGGCGAGCCGCCAAATTCTACTATCCGCATCGGGATCCCATGGGGAAAGCGGCCATTACGTATGCGCGGAAACTGGATGCGTTGCGGCACTGTCCAATCCTGATGCAGTATCACCACCAGGAGATCGTGCAGTATCGCAAGAAGCGGGTGATGGTCGTCATCAGCGAACTTGTTGAGGGCGAGAAACTTAGCGAATTCCTAGCCCATCAGCCGGACAAGAGCCTGAGCACCTTCGAGGCCTTGCACGTGCTGTATGCGCTGGCCAAAGGCATTGCGCCGATTCATGCCCGGGGGGAGTACCATGGGGACATCCACGACGACAACATCATGATCCGCCGGCAGGGGATCAATTTTGATGTAAAGCTCCTGGACTTTTTCGACTTGGGCCGGCCGACGCGGGACAAGATCCACAAGGACGTGCTGAACCTGATCCAGGTTTTTCATAGCATCGTTGGGGGACGGGAGCATTACGCGCAACAGCCCAGGGTGGTCAAGGAGATCATTCGGGGGTTGAAAGACTCGCTGATTCTAGAGCGATTTCAGAGCGCGGAGGACATCCAGCGGCACCTGGAATCGCTGGAGTGGTAACTGTGTTCTCCATTTTTGAATTGTAATTGGCAGCACAAGCCAGTAGTGTGGGGTTGGATTGACACCTTCGATGGGCAGCGGGGGCCGATCGAGCGAATTCCGTCGCATGATTCAGTGGCGATTGCGGAAGCGGCGGATCATATCAACCCTGGATCCTTTCTGAAGGGAGAGACGGCGATGCCCGCGAAACAGACCAAGCGTACCACGAAAGCAGCCGCGAAGAGGACCACGAAGACCATCGGCAAGCCCGCGCCGGCCAAGCGGACCACCCAAAGCGCCAAGCGGAC
>JBLNDH010000671.1:0-4059 GCA_050261455.1 Bacillota bacterium | reverse complement strand
GAGAGCAACTCCTTGCCCGTTTGCGGCAGGAAGACGCTGCTTCGCCGGCTGAAGATCTGCCGGTCCTCTACCCCAGGCATTTACTCATTCGGACATGGATCATGAGAGCATCGTTCGGAATCGCCGCCATGGTGGCGATAGGTCTGGGTGCATGGTTGCTACTGGTGCCACCCGCACCGGCCTACGGGATCACTGACATCCCCTCGCGAATGCTGGCGGCCAAGAGTCTCTACGTCCACGGATGGCACTACGCGAATCGCGCAGGCCAGACCATCCGCGTTCCGATCGAGTATTACGTGGACCGCCCGAACCGATACTGGCACACCATCAATGGCATCGCCAATGGCCAACTGGTGTTCAGCGGGTCCAGCGCCAGCGACGGGCAGCACTACATGCTGGTCGATGATACCCATCGCAAGGTCGTTACCGGACAGGATCAGCCGTGGCACGCCGAGTGGTACGTGGAATACCTGATGCAACTCAACTTGCCGAAGCAGATGATGGGCGGGCGGCCCATGGGATTTGAGGCCAACGGGACCGAGGATTTCGGCGGCATCAAGGCCCGAGTCTATCATCGCAAGAAGGGTTCTACGCGGCAGGTTGTCCTGCTTAACCCGACCACCGGGCTGCCGCTCAAGTGCATGAACTACAGGATCGATCCCTCGCAGAAGGAGCAGTTGGAGTTTGAAACTGACAGGATTCAGTTCGATGCTCCACCTCCAAGCGATGTGCTCAGCTTCAAGGTCCCACAAGGATACGCGGTGCAACAGACTGATCGCAGCGTGACCGACTGCCGCGTTAATGAGGTTGAGGCATCGGGTGATAGCAACGGCCGGAAGAAAACCCTTGGCTGGCGATTCGCATTCAACATCAACGATCGCGCGATTCTTTTGTGCTGGAAGCATTTCGAGGAGTCGAAACCCGAAGCAGACCCGCAAGGTCCCGTGGGACGAAAGCAGGCGATAGGGGTGCGCTCCATCAGCGGCGGCCAGGAATATGATCTGTACGACATACAAGTCCGACTCGATCGCAATGATCACCCCTGGCGGTGGTCCCTGGCTCTGCCACGCAATCGCGGCGTATTGCCGGATGGCGGGGAGATCCGCCTGGTCTCGGAAGGCCAGCCCCCCACCCTGAGCGTCGATGTGCTGCCCCTTCGATTTGATCGCACTCGCATGGCTCAGATCATCGCGGAATCGCAGCGATGCAACCTGGAGCCGAGTTCACCGTCTCAGAAGGTCGTGACGCTGGAGCAGATCGAGTCCATGATCGATCGTCTCTCGGAGGAGGGACAGATGCCCGCCACACGCCCGGCCTCCACGCAAGCATCCGTGCAGTGACCAACCCTGGCCCTACGGACAACCCTTAGATTCTCGCCGCCTCGATTTCCGCGGCCTCGGGTCGACGTTGTCTTGCGTAGTATTCCATCGGGCTTATTCCCTCCGGCAATCGACGCCGCATGGGCTTGCGTGGCGCGGTCTGCGTCATCAGCGCTACCGCCAGGTAGAGCAGCCCCGCCCCGGCCATCGTCGTCCGCACCGATGCCGGCTCCTCATCCATCAGGGCAGCCGACGCCAGGAGCGCCCCTCCGCCGATCGCATCCAGCATCAGGTGCGTCTTCATGGGGATCGCCTTCACCAGCCCCAATTCATAGTTGGTCAAGACACTCTGCCCGGCCGTTGCAGTGGCCATCACGTCATGCAGCCGCGTCACCCGGCGATCCCAGCCCATTGCCCGTGGCAGAATCGGCATCACCACCGCCGTCAGATAGTCCAAATATCCATGGACCTTCGTCGAGATAAACTGCATATTCATGGCGACCTCATCTTTCATCGGTTTGTAGCTCATGTCGCAGCAACCGAGATACCATTTCTCCCGCTCGACGACCTCGCCTGCCGCGATCCGGCATTTCTCCCATTCCCCCTTCACCCCGCCTGTCGTCATGATATGTACACTCGAACCCCAAGCTGACCCATGCGTTCTCAACCACCCCACTTCCCCGAAGCAATCCCGCCAGTCCGGCATCATCCCGCCAGATCAGCTCTGATTCTCCTCCTGCTACTTTTACTCCCCGCCTGTTACGCCCATCGCAACTCCCACGGCGGCGGGCAAACGAAGATCAGTGGCCCGCGTCGGATCGATCCAGCCGACATCCTCTTGCCCCCGGGATATCGCATCGAGGCTGTCGCCCACAATCTCACCTTTCCCACCAGCGTCGCTTTCGATGATCAAGGCCGACCTTATGTAATCGAAGCCGGCTATTCCTATGGCGAACTGTTCACCACGCCGCGTCTGCTCCGCATCGAACGCGATGGCTCCACGACGGTCATCGCCACCGGCAGCAAGGACTTCGCCCCCTGGACCGGTCTGATCTTCCACGACGGCGTCTTCTATGTCGCCGAGGGCGGGGAGCTTAACGGCGGGCGCATCTCCCGCATTGATCCCAACGGCGCCATCACGCCGCTCATCGACAATCTGCCCAGCATGGGCGACCACCACACGAATGGCCCAACCCTGGGTCCTGACGGCCGACTCTACTTCGGCATCGGGACCGCCACCAACAGCGGCGTCGTTGGGCTCGACAATTACGAGTACGGCTGGCTCAAACGTCATCGCCAGTTCCATGATATCCCCGGTCAGGATATCGAACTGGCTGGCCACAACTTCACCTCCGAGGATCCCCTCACCGATACCAAAGGGGCCAAAGCCGTCACCGGCGCTTTCTCTCCCTTTGGCACTCCCACCGTTCCCGGCCAAGTCATTCGCGGACAGGGTCCCTGCTCCGGCGCGATCCTCCGCATTCGCCTGCAGGGCGGCCCTCCCGAACTGGTTGCCTGGGGCTTCCGCAATCCCTTCGGGTTGGCCTTTGCCCCCGATGGCCAGCTTTATATTACGGAGAACCAATTCGACGTACGCGGCAGTCGGCCGATTTGGGGCGCCGGCGATCTGCTTTGGAAAGTGACGCCGGGGCTTTGGTATGGGTGGCCAGATTTTTATACCGGTTTGCCCCTGGATCGCGAGAAGGGATTCAAGGCCCCTGGGCACGCTGTCCCCCAGCGGTTACTGGCCAAGCTTCCCAACAAGCCCCCGACCGCGACGGCTAAGTTCGGGGTCCATTCCTCGTCCTGTGGCTTGGACTTTTCCCGCTCCAATGGGTTCGGCTATGTGGGGGAAGCCTTCGTGGCCCAGTTCGGGGACATGGCGCCCAATGTCGGAAAGGTTTTGGCCCCCGTGGGTTACAGGATCGTCCGCGTCAATGTCAGCAATGGGGTGATCCTCGACTTTGCCATCAACCGGGGCAAGGCCAATGGCCCGGCATCCAAGCTCAAAACCGGCGGGCTGGAACGCCCCGTGGCGGTCCGTTTTGATCCGAGTGGACAGACGCTTTATGTGGTCGATTTCGGCGTCCTGATGACCAAGGACGAGAAGTCCTACCCGCAGCCGGGGACCGGCGTCTTGTGGCGCATTACCCGCGAGCCCCAGCCATGAGAGATCCGCTGCGTCAGATTCGTCTGCATTTCCTTGCCGGCCGAGGGATTGCGCTGGCCCTGCTGCTGGTGCCGCTGGGGTGTGGTTCCTCCCGGCCGCGCGTGCCAGTCAGTGAGCCGGTGAGTCTTGCCGATCCGCGGATTGCGCGGGGGCAGGTCGAGTTCATGGGTTACTGCAACCCATGTCACCCTGGGGGTACCGCTGGGGTGGGCCCGGGCCTGATCGATAAGCCCATTCCCGGATGGTTCATCAAGTACCAGGTTCGCCATGGCTTGGGCGCCATGCCGCATTTCAGCAAGGAGCACCTGAGCGACAGCGACCTCGATGCCATCGTTGCGTATCTCAAGGCGATGCGAAAAAGGTGATGCGTGCGGTCCACTGCCGACCGTTGGGGAACCCCTGCCGGACCACTGGGGACCACTGCGGGCACACCGCCGGCACACGGGGAGCCACCCTTGGGGGAGACGTAAATACGGGACGCGTAAAGGGTTGTTTGGTTGGGAGAGCGACGAAGCGACAGAGCGACGGAGCGACGCAGGGAAGGAGGAGGAAGGAGGTGATGGAGTGAGC
>JBLNDH010000670.1:0-26410 GCA_050261455.1 Bacillota bacterium | reverse complement strand
ATGCGCCCCCCCGCACCCCCCTCGAGCGGAGCCTGGCCCAGATCTTCCAGGCGGTATTGAAGCTGGAGCGGGTGGGCCGCCATGACAGCTTCTTCGACCTGGGCGGCCACTCCCTCCTGGCGGTGCAACTGATGGCCCGAATTGAAACACAATTGGGGGCAGTATTGCCCTTGGCAACACTATTTCGTGCTTCCACGGTCGAGCAACTGGCAAAGGCCCTGCAGAACCGGGATATTGCGGGACCGGCATCCTCTGTATTGGCCTTGCAGCCCAAAGGGTCTAGGCCGCCGTTCTTCTGTCTGCCTGGCATAGGCGGCCACGTCATTGGTTTTCGCGAGTTGGCAAACTTGGTTGGACCGAATCAGCCCTTCTATGGTTTACAGCCACAAGGCTTGGACGGGACGGAACCTCCTCATACGCGGATTGAGGACATGGCTGAGTATGCAATCGAGCAGATGCAGCGTATTCAAGCACATGGCCCATACTTCATCGGAGGCTACTCGGCCGGTGGTGTGGTAGCATACGAGATGGCACAACAGCTGCAACAGAAAGGCGAAACCATCGGATTACTGGTGCTCTTGGATACCAGGGCTCCCGGCTATCGTCCTATCGCTCCTTTTGCCGTTCGGATCGGTCTGCATCTAAAGCACATGCTGCATCTCACGCTGTCGGACCAGTTCCGTTATCTGCGTGATCACCTTCTGTCCAGACTGCGGCAATTCGACGGGGCAGCAAGGAAAGAGTTGTTGAGCTATCTGCCAGATGCTGGTGATTCGCTCTCACGCACTATCCAGGATGTCGCGGGCACGTTTGCCGAAGCCTTAAGACGATATGTTCCGAAACCTTATGCTGGACGCATCACGCTATTGGGCGCCGCCCAGCGGCCACAATGGCTGGGCGCCTCATTCGACGATCCATCATTGGGATGGAGCCAGCTGGCCTTGCGAGGGGTCATGGTTCGCACCGTCTCTGGTACTCACTTAGGCATTCTCGCCACTCCCAATATCAACTTCATGGCGAGAGAATTGGATTCGTGCCTCCGAGCTGCTCAAAGTGCCTACGCACCGGCTAGCGAGTCCGTATCGGCCACAACGAGGTAGGCCGTCTGCCAGCAGTCGGAGGGTTTGGCTGGATCCACCCAGAGCCTCGTTTCTGCATACCCGAAATGCGATGGCAGTCTTCTGCTTGCCCATAGCAATACTGCGAAGGGATCACGACATGAAGGTGGATGGGCATGTGGTATCTTCGAAATGCAAATATTCCCGCTGGCGAAGTGCACGTGTGGCACGCCAAACTTGATCTCACAGCTTGGAACCTTGCAGATCAACGGGCAATACTATCGCCTGATGAACAGCAGCGGGCAGATCGGTTCCACCATAGTGTGGATAAGGCTCGATATACGATTGCCCATGGATTGTTAAGGATACTACTGTCATCATACGCGGGATGTGATCCGGCCCGACTGCGTTTCCGTAGCACCCGCTCAGGGAAGCCCGCTCTGTGCGAACCGCAGTCTGCGACACGCTTTCACTTCAGCATCTCACACTCTGGCGACCTCTTCACTTGCGCGGTGACGAGCGGCGGAGAGATAGGCATTGACATCGAACAGGTACGATCAGACATCGATTTCGATGCAATTGCCCGTCGATTCTTCTCGCTCAAAGAGGCGGCCCTTCTCAATCGTTTACACGCTCAGGAGAAAGAAGATACCTTCTTTGCGCTATGGACGTGCAAGGAGGCAATCGCGAAGGCGCTGGGCACCGGCTTATCGCTCGAACTCGGGGATTGTGACGTAGCCTTGCCTCCCACGGCTGGGACCGTCACTGTTTGTACCGGGCACAGTAAATGGCATTTGATGAGAGTGCCACTGGCCGTCGGCTATGCCGCAGCCATAGCAGTGGCGTCTGAAAGCTCAGATCTCCGAGTGCATCACTTCGAGGTGCATCCATCATCTGTCGATCCATATCCTCGGCCTTGATCAAGTCTGCCCTCATTCTTGTCCCCGGGGGTCGCAAACCCATTATCACTCACTTGCCCCAGATGAGCTTGCATGTGCCAATGCCGGATTCCGCAGAAGTCGAGTACTGATTTCATCGAGCCTTTGCACGGCAAATCGCACGATAACTGTTTTTCTGTCAGCAGGCTACTGTCGTGGCAGCTGCCAAAGGCGAAGCGAATGGCCAATTACATCCAGGACTCCTAGAGCATAGGAAACAACCTGCACTAGCACTCGGACGTCAGCTTCCGGGGAGACCAGCAACGTATTCACAAGGAGCACGGGCAGAGTGGTTCAGCCATCTGCGCCGCAGGGTCCTGAATCTGGTGAAGAACGAGAAAGCCCAGAGCACCGGCATCGCCACCAATCGACAAAGCTATGGACAGAGCAATGACTGTCTTTTAAAGGCCGTCCGCGCATGAGATTCCACCAAACTCGATTGCCCCAACTAGGCTGCCACAGCCAATGTTATTTTGTTGACAAACGAGCCCATGCAGGGTAGTATTATCGGTCGCAAGTAGTGGGTGCTTCTCTGGGATCGCCGTGGGTGTATTCTGTGCGTGCGGCAGCAACGTGGGAGTTTGGTACGATTCTATTTTCAGATTTGCGCCAGATAGTCCCGTGTAGCCGTCCTGCTTAGGACAGGATCTCCCTTGTATTCTACTGCGATGTTGAAGGGAGGTGCAGGTGGCATATTGCCCAGATTAGGCAACGAGGTCCTAGCTCATCGTTGGCTGTATATGTTTATCACTGATTGTCATCTGTGATTAGTGGGTATGTAACTCGCTTGAATACGTCAAGAAAGGAAGGTTCGAATGAGGAACGTCGCGAAAGTTTTTGCCTTGGGGATTGCCATATTTGCGGCATCGTCGGTGCAGGCGGCGAAAGTCACTGCTTCATTGGGTTCCGTCAGCCCCTCAGCACGGGTTACCATCAATTCGAGTGTTACGGACACCGCAGGGATGTTCAATTGGACGCGATCCAGCACAATCGACGCCAATAACGACTGGGCGTACGATCCCAAGGCCGGCTCGGAGTTTCAGGCTTTCTGCATTGAGCTACCCCAAACCGTTTCACTGAATACTTCGTACGTGTTCGAAGTCAAAGACTTGAAGGACGCGCCCCTTACTGCTGCCATGGGTGCCACAAAGGCCAACTACCTGAGAGAACTGTGGGCCACCTATTTTGACGCAGATCAGTTTAAGCTTGATGCTAAGAACGCGGCCGCATTTCAGGTTGCGGTCTGGGAAATCGTGTATGAAAACCTCGGCCAAGGGTTGAACGCTTCGGCCGGTAGCTACCAGTTCTCGTCTGCCACTGCCGGCGTCATTAACCAAGCGAACACTTGGCTAGGAGCGCTGACTGGCCTTCCCACTGCTGATCTGGATAATCTTCGCGCGCTCGTGTCCACCAGTCGGCAGGATCAGGTCTTCCTGACCAATGCGCCGATTCCGAGTGTTCCGCTGCCCGTCTCTGCTTGGGCCGGAATGGTGCTCTTTGCGGGTATGGGTATTGCGAAGGTCCGCAAAGCACGTAGCCTCTGATTTTGCCAAGCTGAATCTACTCGGCATTAAAAGCCTCGGCCCTCAAGCCGAGGCTTTTTTCGTGATCTCCAGTCAGTACCACATCGCGAGAGGATATAGCGACAATGCCACATGCGTCCTTAAGGAGCTCTTCCAGAACCCCTAAAGCCCACGGCGCCATCGTGGCGAACTCCGGGTTCTCAAAGCCACTTCTAAGGAATTCTGTTATCTGGCATCATGTGAAACGGGGCGTTTTGGTTGGGATATAGCGTTTAAATGTGATCCTTTTCCCAGCATTGGAAGCATATTGCAGGATAGTACGCATGCCGGCATGACACAAATGCGATAGTTGATAGGTACTGGAGGGCATCAGCAATGGTGGGACAGCTATGTAGGGCTTTCGGATCGCCTCAACATGCCGATATATGTGCCTTGGAGTCGCGGGTACTGCTCAGTGGCCTTCCCCTGACTAGTGTCCCTGCGCTAGATAGCAATCCCACTGCCACTGCCCATTTGTATCTTGATTTTGATGGCGATGCAGCCTCAATGTGGGGAAACACCCCAGTTCCTCTGACGCCCGCGTTCGACAAAGATGGAGATCCTTCAACGTTCTCCGATGCTGAATTGGCGAGCATACGTCAGATTTGGGCGATAGTCGCCGAGAAATTCAGCCCTTTCAATATCGATGTAACAACCGTCGACCCCGGTAGTTTCGGCAATACACAGGCACTTCACGTAGTTATCGGCGGCGATGGTGCCTGGACAGGAGGCAACTATGGCGGAATGTCCTATGTATCGAGTTTCTACAACTACCAGCCCAATGTAGTATACGTATTCCCGGCCCACCTCGCTGGTAATCCGCTGTATATCGCCGATGCCATTGCCCACGAAAGTGGGCACTCGTTCAGTCTGAATCACCAGAGTCTCTATACTGGTGACAACCTGGCAAAAGAATACAATCCGGGTAGCAGCTCAAAGGCCCCGATCATGGGCCTGCCCTACTCTTCGGCTCGGGCAGTCTGGTGGTACGGGCCCAATCAGTTCGGCGCAAGCACTGTCCAGGACGATCTGGCGAAGATCTCCCGTACTAATAATGGTTTCGGCTACCGCCCCGATGACCACGGCAACGACTCTGCCCATGCCACGCCCCTCACCATTTACGATGAATCCATCTCCGCCTCCGGCATCATCGAACAAATGACCGATGCCGATTATTTCTCCTTCACCACCACGGGCGGCACCGCCAGTTTCACCGTCAACGTCGCCCAATATGGCGCAATGCTTCACGCCAAAGCCGAGATTCACGATGCTGGCGACAATGTCATCGTCTCGGCTGCTGATGCCAATACGCTTGGCCAGACCCTCTCAGCCAACCTTGCCACGGGCACTTACTATCTAGTCATCAAGAGCTACGGCGAATACGGCGATTTGGGCCAATACACCGTAACCGGTACTCTTCCGTCAGCTGGCCCTGTCGCCCCCATCGCCGACGCCGGTGGTTTCTATACCGTAGCCGAAGGCGGGACCATTCAACTCAATGGCTCCGCGAGCATCGGCACAAACTTGAATTACGCTTGGGATCTAGACGGCGATGGCCTCTTCGGTGAGACCGGCGTCAACGCTCTCTATGGGGATGAGATTGGCCCCACCCCCACTTTCAACGCTACCGGTCTGGATGGCCCCTCGAGTTGCTCAGTGACGCTAAAGGTGACCGACACCTCGGGCAACTTCTCCACAGCAACGGCAACTATCAGCATCATTGATGTACCGCCGACGGTGAAGCTCAGCGGACCCGCTTCGGCGAAACAGGACACGAGCTACACGCTGAACCTCTCAGCCACCGACCCAGGCCCGGATACGATCAGCAACTGGATCATCAATTGGGGCGATGGCAGCAGCGACACGATCACCGACGGCCATATGTCGGTGGATCACGTATACAGGACCCGGGGCCAATACACGATCACAGCCACCGCTACCAACGAGGATGGAACCTACACCACCGACAGCTTGAACGTGACGGTGCGTTCTCCCTACCCCACCGCGACTGCCACCCCAGCCGACATCACCACCTTCGCAGGCAGCACCCATGACTTCATGGTCACGTATTCCGACGATCTGGGCATCAATCCTACCACGCTGGACGACAACGATATCCGCGTGACGGGTCCTAACGGCTTTGACCAGTTGGCCATCTTCATCTCGGCAACGAACGATGCCGCCACGGGCACTTGCGCCGCAGTATACCGAATCGCCGCACCCGCTGGCTCTTGGGATGCATCCGACAACGGCGCCTACACCTTGACACTCCAAGCCGATCAGGTAGCCAATACTGCAGGTGACCTCGCACCCTCCTCTGCGTTGGCCGACTTCAAGGTAGATGCCCCGGCATTCCCGGCCGCCAGCGCTGGGGGACCGTACACAGTCACCGAAGGCGGCGCTCTCCAGTTGGATGGCGCTGCGAGCACAGGCATGGATCTGACCTACGCCTGGGACCTCGATGGCGACGGTGTTTTCGGCGAGGCCGGCGCCGCCGCAACCCGCGGCGATGAGACCGGCCCCAACCCCACTTTCCAAGCAGTGGCTCTGAATGGCCCATCCACCTACAGCGTCTACTTGCAGATAACCGACATCTTCAATAACACTGCCATCACGGCCGTTGACATTGCCGTTACAAACACACCTCCCCTACTGACCATCATTGGCGACAGTTCAGTCAAGGTGGAAACGAGCTATACGCTGAACCTCTCAGCCAGCGACCCGGGCCTGGACACCATTAGCAAGTGGATCATTGGCTGGGGCGATGGCAGCACCGAACAGATTACCGATGGTCGTACTTCCTTGGCCCACGTCTATCACACCCGAGGGCAATATCAGATCACCGCCAGTGCCATCGATGACGATGGCACGTATGAAGCCAACAACCTGAGCATGACCGTCCGGTCTGCATTCCCCACTGCGGTTGCCAACGCGATCGACGTTCGCAATGCTGGTGGTTCCTCCTACCAGTTCACGGTCGTCTATTCCGATGATCTGGGTATCGACCTGGCCACGCTCGACGACAATGATATCCGTGTGACTGACCCCGGTGGCTTTGGCCAGCTGGCCGCGTTCGTCTCCGCCGTGACCAATGCCAGCACATGCACAGCAACGTACCGAATCATGGCCCCTGGCGGCATGTGGGATGCCTCCGATAATGGTACCTACATCCTGACACTCCAGGCCAATCAGGTAGCCAACACTGCAGGCGATCTTACACCCTCCAACACGCTGGGCAGTTTCCTCGCCAGTATGCTGCCATTGGCCAAAGCTGGTGGGCCGTACACAGTGGCCGAGGGCGGAACCTTTCAGCTGAATGGGCTGTCCAGCACCGGCACCAATCTGGCTTACGCCTGGGACTTGGACGGCGACGGCCTCTTCGGCGAGACCGGCCCCAATGCCACGCATGGCGATGAAGCTGGCCCCACTCCCATCTTCCGCGTCACAGGCCTCGATGGTCCTTCCACGTACCCGGTGAGCTTGAGGGTCACCGATGGCATTGGCAATACCTCTACAGCCACGGCGAGCATCAACATCACAAATGTGCCGCCCACGCTACTGATCAGCGGAGCCGCCGCAGTGAAGCAGAGTTCCAGCTACACCCTGAACCTCTCAGCCAGCGATCCCGGCATTGATGTGCTCAGCAAATGGATCATCAATTGGGACGATGGCAGCAGTGACACGATCACCGACAGCCGCTCTACCGCGCTCCATGTCTATAGCACGCGGGGCCAATACAAGATTACCGCCAGCGTCATCGATGAAGACGGGACCTACCAAACCAATAGCCTGAATGTGACCGTGCGGTCCCCATTTCCCAGTGCCGTTGCCAACCCGTCCAGCGTCAGCATGGCTGGCGAGACTGGCTACTCCTTCACGATCATCTATTCGGACGATGCAGGTGTGGATGTAGCTACCTTGGATGACAGCGATGTGCTTATCACGGGTCCCGAGGACTTCACCCAACTGGCAACATTTGTCTCCGCGGCAACCAATGGAATCACGTGCACTGCGGCCTATCAGATCGCGGCTCCGGGTGGCTCATGGGATACGGCCGATAACGGCACCTATACGCTGACGCTGCAGGATGGCCAAGTCCGTAACACCCTGGGCGATGTCGCACCTTCAGCAGTATTGGCCGACTTTCAAGTTGCCATCGCCACCCTTCCGACAGCTCACATCAGTGGCCCCTACACGGTAGCCGAGGGTGGAACGGTGCAACTAAGCGGCTCATCCAGCACCGGGACCAACTTGACCTATGCGTGGGACCTGGACGGCGATGGACTCTTCGGCGAGACCGGCGCCGCGGCCACCCGTGGCGATGAAACCGGCCCCACCCCCACCTTCCGCGCCATCGGATTGGACGGCCCCTCAACGTACTTGGCCATTCTCAACGTTACCGATCACTCCAATAACGTTGCAACAGCAACGGCTACCATCAATATCGCCAACGTCGCACCGACTCTCAGCCTCGCGGGCGATGCTTCGGTGAAACAAGGCTCTGACTACATCCTGAACTTGTCGGCCAGCGACCCCGGCGCAGACATCATCAGCAAATGGATCATCGTCTGGGGCGATGGCACCAGCGAGGAGATCACCGACGGCCGCACAGCGGTACCGCACACGTACGCAACTCGCGGCCAGTACACGATCACCGCCAGCGCCATCGACGACGATGGCACCTACTCGGCCAACGATCTCACCATCGCAGTCAAAGGATCGTTCCCGAGGGCAACCACCAGCCTAGACGACATCACCGTTTCCGACAGTTCATCTCAGCGTTTTACCATCATCTACGCTGATGACTTCGGGCTGGATGTCGCAACACTGGACAGTGCCGACATCCTCATCACCGGGCCCAACGCGTTCAGCCAACTTGCAACCTTCGTTTCGGCCGAGGAGGACCTGAATACCGGCTCCTATATCGCCGTCTATCAGATCGATGCTCCTGATGGAACCTGGAATCCAGCGGACAACGGCACCTACACAGTGACCTTGCTGGATGGCCAAGTGAGCAACCTCATGGGTTATGCCGCCCCAGCGGCAACCCTGGCCACCTTCGAAATCGGTGTTCCCGAAACAGACGTCACTCCACCCACCGCAGCGGTAAGGGCCAGTGGTATCAGCCACGGCGGCGAGACCAGCTACACATTCAGCGTCACCTATCGGGACGACGCGGCTTTGAACATCAATGCCTTGAATGGAAATGAAATCCTCGTACGCGGCCCCAATCGCTACCGCCAATCCGCCAGTCTTGTCGCCAAGTCGCCCAGTATCGATGGCAAGTCCTGCATCGTAACCTATCGCATTACTGCCCCAGGCGGTTTCTGGGATCCCACGGACAGTGGCAATTACTGGTTGCAGGCAAACGCGGGCCAAGTGACCGATGCCGCCGCCAATGCATTGCCCGCCGGCCCGCTGGGTCCCACCATCAACGTCAACATCGCCGACGATGGCGCAGCCACGGCCCTGAAGCGGTCGAGACTGCTCAAGCTGCCTGCCTCTGGCAAATCCCGCACTCAGACCGGCTTCCTGATTGGCACTAATAGTCAGGACTACTACTGGTTCTCCATCGCCACGCAGACCCGGCTCAACGCGGCGCTATCCAACATGGTCGGCAACGCCCAGCTTCAGATCCTCAATAAGTCCGGTCGAGTGGTCCAGCCGATCCGTAAGTACGCTGGTGACCCGCATGCTTTCTCCAACTATCTGGCCCCGGGCATTTACTACATCCGCATTGCCCGAGTCGGCACGCGAAGCACCGGCTACGACCTGCAACTGAGTACTATCGCAGGGCCCGCTATCTCCACTATGAAAGCCGCCAAAGCATCAGCCTTCTCCCTGCAGGCAGTCGTTCCAAGTACCCCGACACCCAGCCGCGGCCCTCTGGTATTGTCCGCCGGCCGCACTCGTCCAACCAGCCTGTTTAGTCAGGAGGATGTAGCGTACTGATCGGCTTTGAATCAGAATCCAAATGTAAGAACTGTCTCTCCGAGTCTGGTTCCCCAAAACGCCTGTTTATACCAGTCTTTCATTCTGCGATTCATCAACCTGCTGACAACGCACCTTTTTCCGCCCCACCACCACATAGCAAGCTACGACTACCCCCCAAGTTTCCACTTGACAATATGCTCTGCATGTTTATGATATCGGCAGCCACTGCAATGTGGAATCGTTGAGGGCTTTCGTATCGCATCCTCTCAGGGACGGCGGGCAGATGGGTAGGGAGTTGCTTTAAGCCCTATATAGTAATCCGCGATCCGATGGGGTTGTGTCAAAGCAGTGATTGCTCTGTTGGCCACGTAACGCAACGGCATCTCTGCCCGGAATACACAATCGACCGGGAGGCGTCTAATCGAGTCAGGCTATCTCGATTAGGCCCGTTTAGGGAGATTCCTGCCTCCCGAGTGCTTGCCAAAGGAGTAGCTCATGGACAGCCCAAGGCAGTCCCGCCGCATCTCACCCCCTAACCCCCGCGCCCGTCACGGCTTCGTAATCATCTATGTTGCGCTGATCCTGGTCGTCCTCATCGCATTCGTCGCCTTGGGCATTGATATCGGCCGTCTGCACTTGGCCAAGACGGAACTCCAAGCCGCCGTTGATGCCGCGGCACGGGCTGGTGCAGCGAAGATTCCACCTCAATATGGCGGTGATACAAATCAGAACGCCGCCCGTGCAGTTGCAATTGCGTTGGCCAACGCCAACTCCTGTCAAGGTACGCCAGTCACTCCATCCAGCATATTGTTCTATACATGGAACCCCAACCGGGGTGTCGAACAACTCGAAGGGCCAAACGGTCTGCAACCCCTGACTTACCCCGACCTCCTTGAGGCTAACGCTATCCAAGTCACCGCCACACGCACGGTTCCTTTGACCTTTGCTTCCATTCTCGGAAGATCCAGCGCCAACGTCGGAGCCACCGCTATCGCCATGGCACGAGGGCGACCGGAGGGCATGGGATTCGGCATCGTTGGTTTGGAGGGGATCGCGATGAACGGGAATAAGATAGCGACAGACAGCTATCTGCCGGAGTTGGGCTCGTACTACAGCCAGCCGCCTCGATCCAATGGCGCCATTGCATCCAATGCCGATATCGACCTCGGAAATCGCGATGTCAACGGCGATTGCCGATGCGGAGTGCCCTTGTCCGATGGGACAGAATACACGATCACCCAGAAGAGCCAATCCTACATCACTGGCTGGAAGGCACCACTGGACCAAACGCTCTCGTATCCGCTGGAAACAGTGCCGGCCGACGCCATCTATCGGGGGAACTATACTGGCAAAGACAATCTTGTTCTCACTGGATCCAGCGATCCCGATAATCCAACGCTGTATTGCTATGACAATTTCACTATGGCCGGGAACAAAACGGTTACGGTGAACGGGTATGTCAAGCTATTCATCAGGGGCAACCTAACCATCAACGGTACGATAGGCGTCAACCTAGGCATCCCAGAACAACTCACGATCAGCATGGTCGGCACTACAGGCACTGCTACCATCGAGGCGGGAACCCCGCAGACCTACTTTCACCTTTACGCACCGGCGGCTGATTTCGTCGTTAAAGGAACCACCGACCTCTTCGGCTGGGTCATCGCCAAGTCGCTGTACTTCAATGGAGAGGCTAAGGTTCACTATGACGAAACCACCCAGCCCTCAGGAGGCTTGCCATCCTTCTATGTCCAGATGGTGAAATAATCGCCACGTAACAAACGATGCCCTGCGTCACGCAAGCAATGGCATACCTTGCGCCGACAAGTTTATTCCACACCCTAAGCCTACTATCCCAGCCCACGCCTATTTGCTCGTGATCCCCGAGCCCCCTACCATCCCCGGCTGTCCCATCGTCGTGGACGCCCCTCCCGCCCCGCTCTCTGTCTTTGGCAGCCGCGTCAAGCCCGTCTCGGCCGACCCAAAGGCCTCAGGATTCGTCCCGTCTTTTAGTTCAATCTGCTCCGCAGTCAGGCCGGCATCGCTCAAATACTTCTCCACCGCGTCACGCCGATCCGCCGCCAATGGGCTATTGGCTGGCAAGTTCAGATACACCACCAGCGGCTGATCCGTCGGCTTGTCCTTCACCATCAGATACAGTTTCGACTGCCCCAGTGAGTTCAATTCCCCGTCATCGAAGTGCCGCGGATACAGCATCGCATCATCCCGTGCCCCCACTGCCGCCTGCGCCGCCATCATTCGATCGACATCTCGAATCTGCCCCTCCGGCAGGAAGATCTCCCCTTCCGGCTTGTCCGAACTTCGACACCCTGCCACCAGCACGCCCGATAGAAGCAGGCCGACTGCACCAGCGTAACCCCAACCCGCCCGCCTCGCGCCAACCTGCTTTGCTTCGCTCAACAACTCACCACGACCCTCTATCTCTGCCTGCCTCATGATTCTCTCGCTTTCTTATCGCTCTCGCCCCACTACCGTTTCATGAACCCGGAGTTCATCAGTTGGATCACAGCGGGCCCGGCAATCACGATCAGCATCGCCGGGAAGATGCACACCACCAGCGGGAACGTGATCTTCACGGAAGCCTTCGCCGCCACTTCTTCGGCTGCATATTGCCGCTTGATGCGCAGGCTCTCCGCATAGGTGCGTAGCGACTGCGCCACACCCGTCCCAAACCGCTCCGCCTGGATCAGCATCGCCGTCAACGACTGCAGAGCCGCGCTTCCGGTGCGCCGGCTCAGATTTCGCATCGCATCGCTGCGCGGCAGCCCCATCTGTGTTTCCATATGCGTGATTGCCAATTCCCTCGCCAACGCCGGATGCGGCAGGGCGATCTCCCGCCCTACTCGCTGCATCGCCGCATCGATAGTCAACCCCGCCTCAACACAAACCACCATCAAATCCAGCGCATCCGGCAAGCCATGTTCCAACGCCTGTCGCTGTTTCTGGATTTGCGACCGCAGCCACGCCACCGGCAACAAGTATCCAGCCAATCCCCCCATCGCCAGATACAGCATTACGCTGTTCATCTTCGTTCCCAACACATAGCCCCCCACCAATCCCGCGGCCAGCGATAGTGCCTTGGCACCAGAGATCAGGTGCACCGCCGACATCGAGTAAAGGCCCGCATATCCCAGTTCACGTCGCAACGCCGACTGCTCTTCCCGGGTCCGCGGTTCAAATGGCTTGCCCGCAGTCCGCCCAATCCGCGTCAACAGATCGGAGAAACCTCCCGGGGCTCGGCGCTGCGAGAGCAAACTCTCGGGCCTGGCTTCCTGCAAGCGCTGGTCCAACTCACTGCCCTTCCTCGGTAGAACCAACCGGCACAGGCCATACCCGAGCGAAGCCACAACGCCAAACACGCAAATCAAAACGAGCAGTTCCTCATTCACGGTCTTACCCCATCAACAGTTTTCGCTCACTCGGCCCCAAACTCACCAACCGCCGCCTGCAAACCATTCCACCTCCATCTACACCTTCACTGTCACAATTCGCTTGATAATGGCCAGCCCAACCAATTGCAGACACGCCATCCCCAATAGCAACATCCGTCCCCCATGCGTATACAGCAGCACCCCTTCATAGCTGGGGCTCCGCAAATACAACAGCATGAGGACCACCGGCGGCATCGCCGTGAGGATGTACCCGCTTGCCCGCCCCTCCGCCGTCAATGCCTTCACATGCTGCTGCAGCCGGATGCGTTTCCTGACCACTTCGCTGATATTATCCAGTAGCTCCGACAAATCTCCGCCAGTCTGACGCTGAATGAGGACCGACGTCACAAAGAAAGAGAAGTCGGTGCAATCGACGCTCTCTGCCATCTCCAGCATCGCTTGCTCCAACGGCTGTCCCAAGCTGTGCTGGGCGTAGCACCGGCGAAATTCGGTTGCAATCGGCTCCGGCAGCTCATCGCCCATCATCTGAAAACCGGTACTCAAGCTGTGCCCCGCTCGAAGAACACGGGACAGAAAGTCGAGCGCATCGATCAACTGGTCGGCCAGCGTCCGCTGTCGCCTCGCTCGCTTAATGCTGACGACCACAAACGGCGCAGCCGCCCCCACTGCACCGGCCACCACTCCGCCAACCACCGAGTGTAGAAACGTGCCCAAGACACCTGCGGTCGCCGTCGCTAAAACCACCAGCGACAGGAATCGTGCCATCGCCACACCGGGAAACGCCTCCTGCAGATGACGGTCAAACCGCTGCAGGGGGCTCATCCCGGCCAGAAGAATCGGTAGGTCACGAGCCTGCTTCTGGATGCCCGGCCGCCCACCATGGCCCCCCACGTCCTTCCGCAAATCGCCAAAAAGCCGCTCCTCGAGCCGGTCGGACTCGGGTCGAATCAGCCCGATCAGAACCTGCGTCAGCCCCCAGCCGGCAATCGCAATTGTCACAGCAACCAGCGTCCAGAATAGCGTGTCTTCCGTCATGGGCACTCCACTCCTCCCGTCACCCGTCACTCCAGTACGCGACGGGTGAACACGTCCGCGGGCATCGAGAGCCCTCGATGTTCCAATCGCACCATACAATGAGGCCGAATGCCTGTAGCGATGAACCGCCCCTCCGCATGCCCGTCGCTCCCCACCCCCGTCTGCTCGAAAAGGAACAGGTCATGCATCTGGACGCGATCGCCTTCCATTCCCGTGATTTCGCTGACACTGACCACCTTGCGTTTGCCACCCACCATCCGCTGGGCTTGGATCACCAAGTGAATCGCGCTGGCGATCTGCTGTCGTAACGCTCGGACAGGAATATCGAATCCCGCCATCGCCACCATCACCTCCAAGCGACTCAGCGCGTCCCGCGCCGTATTGGCGTGAATCGTCGTCATCGACCCCTCATGGCCCGTGTTCATCGCCTGAAGCATGTCCAGCGCCTCGCCGCTACGCACTTCGCCAATGATGACCCGGTCCGGACGCATTCGCAGGCTATTTCGCACCAAGTCGCGTTGCGTGATTTCGCCCTTCCCCTCGATGTTCGGCGGCCGCGTTTCCAATCGCACAACATGGGGCTGCTGCAGTTGCAACTCCGCAGCATCCTCAATAGTAAGAACGCGTTCCTCGGCCGGGATGAATCGCGATAAGCAGTTCAGCAGTGTCGTCTTGCCTGAGCCCGTCCCACCGCTAATCAGGATGTTACACCGTGCCTGAGCCGCCGCCGCGATGAACTCCAGCACGACCGAAGGCACCGACCCAAAACGGACCAAATCTTCCGGCTGCAGCGGAACCGTGCCGAACCGCCGAATGCTCATCGCCGCGCCGTCCAATGCCAGCGGCGGGATGATCGCATTGACACGACTTCCGTCTGCCAAACGGGCATCCACCATCGGACTGATCTCGTCGATTCGGCGACCAATTCGCGCAACAATTCGGTCAATGATCTGCCGCAAATGTGCATTGTCGCGAAACTGAACGTCGGTCAGCTCCAGCCTCCCCTTCCGCTCCACGTACACCCGATCAAACCGATTGACCAGAATATCCGTGATCGCCGGGTCCTTCAGCAGGGCTTCCAAGGGCCCCAGGCCAAACGTCTCGTCCATCACGTCGTCCATCAGCCGTTCCTGCTCAGGCGCCGAAAGCAGGCCCTTTTCCGACTGACACAATTCGCGAATCAGCAGCCGAACCTCCTGCCGCACCTCATTCTGCGGCAGCGATTGCATATTCTGCACTTCCAGCCTCGCCACCAACTGCTGATGAACATGTGCCTTCATCTGCTGGAACTGGATTTGTCGCTCAGACGGCTGCGGCACTGCACCCGTAGCGGCAAGCTTCGTGGTCGCCGCCGCCAATTTGGCCATGACGGCCAACCCCGCCCCACTGTTGTTGCCCGCTGTCTGGCCACCTGGCACGCTCACAGCATTTGTTGAAGCATTCCGTGAGAACAAACCCATAGCCACACTCCTCGATCGCGTCACTGTCCTTCCGCCTGCCAGGTCATCTGCGCACCTTGTCTGTTTCCGCGGCAACTCTTCCATTCAGCGACTTGGCCAATCCGCACAAGCTCGCGCTGATCTCCGCTCGCGGGGCACGCAAAACGACCGGCTGACCATAATTGATCGCCCCCATGGCGTTCCTGAAGTCATTGGGGATCGTCCACGAGATCTTCATCCCCAGTGCCCGTTCCACCTGTGCCGGTTCGATGTCATATCCCTTTTTCACAAATCGATTGACGATGACCTTGATCTTCCCCGGATCGACCCCCAGGCGTTTCAGCGTCCCGATATATCGCTCCGTATTCCGCACGCTGGGAACCGTCAGCTGCACGACGATTACGTGAAAGTCCGCCGCCTGGTTCACCACCGTATGTACGGGATCAACACTCATCACAGAATCCACCACGACATACTCGAACGCGCGTGACAACACGCTCAGCAGTCGATTCAGCCCCGGCTGGGTAACTCGTTGCGTCTCTTCCGGCATTTCCGGTCGCGACAGAATCGCCACCGCCGTCGGCCCATGCAGCACCAGCGCATTGTCCAGCACCTGCCGATCCAGCCTCTCGCTCAAATCCATCAGGTCGGCGATCGTGTAACGCGGGCGAACGTCAAACGCGCTCGCCACCGTCCCTCGGACTAAATCCAAGTCCAGCAACACGGTCTTGCCTGACTTGGCCAGCGTAGCCGCGACATTGCACGCCACGGTGGTCGCACCGCACCCGCCCACACTTGAAATCACTTGCACAACCCTCGCGTGCTTGCCCATCCCATGCACTTCGGCAACCCGCTCGATCCCCGCCACGAATCGTTCCGCCACGATCGGCAGCGGAACAAACTGCGTAACGCCTATCTGCATGGCTTCCATCAGCAGGTTCGGATCGATCACCTGCGACAGCACAAAGAAGCTCGTGGATGCATGCTGCCGCACCATTGGCGTCAGCTTCCGCAGCGTTTCCATTGGCGACGGGTCCAGGTTCACCACGACCATCTGAGGTGCTTCCGCGTGCCCGAGAAAGGGGGCCAATTGCCCAGCTTCCGCAAGCTGCGCCAGAACATGCACACCTTGATTGGCCAAAAACGCGACCATCTCCTGACGGCCCGATTCATCGCCATCGACAACGACACAACTAAGCTGTACGTACGTCGGCACAACCTATGTCCTTCCACCCATCCGCTTCCCTCAATCCGCTCCCCGCGGGCCCGCTGCCGGCTGCGTCGCCGGCGCAAAGCCATACTGCCCATAGAACAGCGGGGCCGACCGTTCACCCGACCGACGCGTCTCCGCGTCCGGCTTCGTCTGCATAGGCCCACCCAGATCCCGCTTCCAGAAAAGCTCGTTTTCCGTCGGATGCCGCCAGTTCTCGCCTGGCAACGCCGGTACCCGATCCGGATTCATTGGCGCCACCAGTCGCGGCGTCACCAGCACCACCAGTTCCGTCTCCTTCCGCTGATATCGCACACTGCGAAACAGCGTCCCTAGCACCGGCAAATCCCCCAGCAGCGGCACTTCCGCTCGCGTTGTCGTCACGCTGTTGCTTAACAGTCCCGCAATGGCGAAGCTCTGCCCATCCGACAACTCGATCGTCGTCGTCACTTTCCGCTCGGCCAGCCCAGGAACCACAAACCCCCCGAATCGCACGGCCGTCGTAAAATCCAACTCACTCACTTCCGGCGAAACCTTCAGCCGAATCCGCCCATCCCCCATCACGATGGGCACAAAGTTCAGCTTTACGCCAAACTCCTTGAATTCCACCGATATCGACGTCCCGCCCCCCACGCCGCCCCCACCGTTCTGCACCACCGGAATCGGAAACTCCCCGCCCGCCAGAAAGTTCGCCTCCTGTCCGCTGGTGGCGATCAGGTTCGGCTCGGCCAGGATACGCAACAGGTTGTTGTCCCGAAGCGCCGCAACAAAGGCCTGCAGGTAAAAAGACCCGATCTGCCCCGCCCCAAACAACGTCACTGATGAATTGATCGACTGCTTATCAAACGTCGCCCCTTCCGGACCGGGCGTATCCCCCACGTGCCCCGGCGTAAACTCCGTCAACGGATTAACCTGCCCAATATTGTTGGCACCGACAAAAGCGCCATCCGCAACGGCGCCGTTGATCCCCAGTGCATTGACCGCCTGCCGTGAAACCTCCGCAAAACGCACCTGTAGCATCACCTGCTGCCCTCCCGAGATCTCGAGGAAGTTCAGCACCTTCGTCCCATACGGCCCGGCCATCTGCACCGCCTGATCCGCCGCCCCCAGGTTCGGCACCCGCCCCCGCAGCATCACATTTCCACTCGCCATCGTCACTTCGATCTTCGCACTCGGAAACACCCGCTGATATTGCTCCTGCAACGCTTTTAGGTCCGCATCCACCGTCACATCCACCACCTGTGACCGCTCCGCTTCATCCCACACAATCAGTTGCGTCGTGCCCGGCTTTTTCGCCGTCACCAGGATGCTCGTTGGCGCAATCGCGTTGAAATCGATCACGTCCGGCTGCCCAACGCTCACCCGCTTATACGGCCGGCTCGTCGTGACCACCGATGTGCGGTTCGCCTTGAGATGAACCCCCCCCGCCGCGTCCAAACCCTCGCTGATCAACGGCTCACCCCCCGACCGCCGGGTCGTCGGCCCTTCTTGCGAAAACACCGGTAGTGCCATGAAGTACACCACCATCGCACCCAACACTGCAATACTCCCGCTCCCCAGCCTTCGGACGCTCATAACACCGACGCTCCTTCCCTCGGTCAGCCTCATTCCCAAACCGCTCGCCCCTTCCGCGCAAATGCCCTACGCACCGACTCTTACTCACTGTCCTCCCGTCACACCGGTCCCACTCGCCACTGGCGTTATGTCGAACTGCTTAACGCTCTCCACCCCTCCCTTGATCAACTGCACCGACCGCCGAAGCACCACCGGCGGCGCAATTGGCTTCGTTTCCACCGGCCGCGTCGTCGGCATCGCCTTCAGCCGCTCCTGAACCGCCCCCGCCAGGCTCGCCAGCATCGCTCCGCTCAATTGCATCTTCTCGCCCGGCCACTGTGCCGCCCCACCCAGCAATTCCGTAATCGTCACCCCGATCGTCCTCACCGGCACATCATCCTTCCCCCCGCGCAACACCAACCTCGGCCGCGCCTTCGTCGCCGCTAATTCAATCGCCTCCGCCTGCTTCGGGGTCACCATCAGCGTCACATTCCTGGCCGTCTCCCGCGCCGCCGGCTCGTTCCCCGCCGGCTTCGGCGCCATCGCCGTCCCCACCGCCGTCACCTTCACATTCTCCACGATCGTCCGCGCCACCGTCCGCCGCACCCCGTCCTCATTCGTCAGCGTCGCCAGCACATCCACATGACATCCCGGCATGATTAACCCCACCATCCCCGTCACCTCGCTCACATCGATCGTCACCGCCCGCATCCCCGGCGGCACCAGCGTCTGCAGCCCCAGCCCCGCATCCCGCACCGCCAGCGCCCGCTCCACCACCGTCTGCCCCTTCGCCACCGGACTCGACACGATCCGCCCCACAATCTCGCTCGCGTTCCGCACCGCCGTCTGCGGCGCACTCTCCACCGGCATCTCCGCCGTCGTCAAATCCCCCGCCTGAAGCTGATACCCCGGCTCCAAATCCCGCTTGGCGACCACCACACTCACCAGCTTTCGCGCCGGTCCCGCCGCCGGCCGCTTATTGAGCAGCGGCCTGCCCACCTGCACCGCGACCACGCCCAGCCCAATCGCCACCACAAACGGGATCACCGTCCTCAGGTTCATAATCCGCTCCACACAATGCACCAAAGGCCGGCTATCCACCGACCTCTCTCACTCCTTCAACATCACGGCCTCTGCGTGCAATACCTTGCTCGCATCGATCAGTTTCATCGGCCGTACACCCACAGTCCCCCACGTGCATTCAATGCTGACGGTGACCTTCCTTCCCCGCTGCGCCGCATAGAACGGCTCCACCTCGCACTGGATCGCCGTGGTATACTCGCCCGTTGCGATCCCCGCGTTCTGCATCAACCCGCCAATCGCCGCGTGCAATCTCGCCGTAGCGTCCGCCTCGTTCGTGTTTGGCGTAATCGCCACCCGCACCCCCGCCCACGCTGCTCCCTTCATCGTGTGCAGCACGTAGAAGCAATACCCAAACTCAATGATGCCAAACAGCAAAAGCAGTAGCAGCGGCAGCACAATCACCGCCTCGATCAGCACCGCACCGCGGCACATCCGGCCTTTCGCCAAACCGCCGCAACACTGCCTCACCAACAGCATCCCTGCTCGGCACATATCTAGCTCCCCGTCAGCAGCGACCCAACCGGCGTAAACAACGTCAACACCGTGCCGATCCAAATCGGCACCGCATATGGCAATCCCTTCTTCGTCCCGCCACACGCCTGCCCCACCTCTCTCACATGCTCCAAACCCAACCGCGGCGCATTCAACAGGCTCATCCCGAGCCCCAGCGTATTCCGCAACACCAGAATCAACCGCCCCTGCCACAAACTCATCGCCAATCCCAGCACGGATCCCACAATCGCCGCCACCACAAACACCGTCAGCACCGGCCAAGGCCCAATCCACGCCCCAATCCCCGCCATCAACTTCACATCCCCGCCACCCATCCCGCCAATCGCAAACATCAAAAACGCCGGCGCAAACCCAACCAGCAACCCCACCAGCGATTCCCTGATCGTAATCCCCCCATAGGCCGTCACACTCGCCGCCACCCCCGTCACGATGAGCACCAGCGTCACCCAATTCCTTATCTTCCGCGTCCGCACATCCTCAACGAGAACCCAAGTCAGGATCGCACACAGTAGAACATAGGTCTCGAATCTTGCGATCATGGTATCTTCAACCTTCCATCCAGCTTTCCCTACAGTACGATTGCAGAGGAAGGCAACCCTTTGATCTCGCGTCGACCAGGAATGGGCAGCGCAAGTGGCGCCGGGCGAGCCGGCGCCACTTGCATATGATCGCCGGGATCACGGAGTCGGCGTCATAGCCGTTTTGACAGCTTGGAGTTTCGCCTCGGACTCTTTGCCAACCGCATTCATGCCAGCAATGGCAGCAATCCCAATCAGCGCCGCCAGCAGCACATATTCAATCAAGCTGGCACCCTCTTCATCCTTGACCAACCGCACCCACAGATTCTTGAGGCTTGTCATAGCCTTCTCCTGTTGAACAAGAAGTTTCACCCTCGCGTCGGCACCTTGCCGATTACCCCAACCACAGAGCCGGGATCACGAGTGCAAATAGCCACCACCGACCGCGACATCACGCCGCGGAACAACAGTTGCCAACCCGAATTAAACAACTAGACAACCAGATGTGTCCCAAACGCTCGAGACACCTGCCCTTTTTCTTCCTTGAAGGCCCGACACTAGTCAGCCGAAATGATGGCGGAATTGCGTGTCAGTTGGTTCTGATCACGACCCGGCCGTTGCCCGATTGTCCTCAGGAGTTTACGCCACTACCACACCCACTTCTTGAGACAACCCAGCCTTTCCCACATCATCCTTTTGCTTACGCAATATGTCGTACACGATTTTCCACCCGCCGGCAATAGGAATTTTTCTGTTTATTCTATTGGAACATTTTCCTACAAAATGTCGCCGAAACATATGTGCCTGCCCATATTTGCAGCTCACCCAGCAGCACCCAGCCTTGGCCCCCGCTTCAACTTAGCCCATGTCTCGCGAAGAATCTCGCCGACCCGACAATCCACTTTCCCCTATCCCAAATTCCCCTATTTCTCACCTCATGGCTTCGCCAACGCGGTCATCCGCGTTTTCGCCTCCGTCATTTTCGGCTCAATCTTTAGTGCCTGCTCATACTCCCCCCGCGCTTCCTCTCGTTTGCCCTGCTGCTCATACACCGACCCGAGGTTGTAGTGCACTTGCGCCTCGGGCAGCACCGCCCGCAACTGTTCCTTCGCCTCGGCACTGCGGCCCGCCCGGGCCAGCATCAGCCCATAATTCACCCGGCACAAAGTGTTCTTCGGATCTTTGGCAATCCCCTGCCTGTACGTTGCCTCCGCCTCGGCGGCCTGCCCGGCCAGCTCATGGCAGAACCCGAGGTTTCCATACACCGTCGCATCGCCTTGGGTTTCCTCCAGATACAGCTTCCACGCCGCGATCGCCTCCGGATATGCCCGCACCTGCGCGCTCACCACCCCCAGCCGGTAAAGGCTCGGCCGATGATGCGGATCAATCTTCAACGCCGCCCGATACTGCTGCAACGCCGCCTGCGCCGCCCCCTGGCTCTCAGCCAGTTGCCCTGCTGCAAAATGCGTCTGCGCGGTAAATGCCGGATCCTCGCTGGCTTCAAACTTCGAGTTCTGCGCATTGAGCGATTCCGCCTCCGACCGCGAAATCCCGGCGACCGGCGCGTCCACCTCGCTTTTCTTCGTACAACTCGACAGCCCCAGGGCCAGACAAACCACCGCAGCCCCGACCACTTGGCTCCTCGTTTTCATTGGCCATTCCTTCTCTAAGTACACCCACAGACATGCCAGCCGCGCAGCAGCTTAACCAACGTAAACATAATCCTGCAAGAAAGAAATGACGCCTTTCACCAGGTGGTGTGGCGATGGATCTGCGATGCCAAAGCTTTCATCCGGTCTTTTCAATATGACAACGGCCTTGCCCAAAGGACGACGCAACTGATCGCCGCCGCCGTTACCGCAGCCATCCACTCATACCCGATGGACGACCTGCCGAACCAGAGTTCCAGCAGATTTGACCACACAGCCAGTTTGACCCCGCCAATCCAGAAGGCATGCCCGGAAACCAACCCCTCCAGAAGGATCGCCACGTTCAAGAACAACAACATGTAGGTAAATGCCCCCGCAAGCCCGCCATACAGTGCTATCGCGCATCCAGCCGCCACGCACCAGCCCACTTCCTCCCACGGCACCCCGCAGAACACCGCCCCAGCGATGGCCAACCCCGCAAAAACACCTGCAAAACCCGCTCCAATGCCAAACCCAAAGTCGATGCCGTGGCGAACGCTCCGCCACGCATACTTGAACCGGATCAGATCAATGCTCACGCCGCATAGCACCGCCGCAATCAACAAAACCCGATGCTCCAGGGGCAGATCACGACCGGGCGTATCCTCAAAGAGTTGCCACAATCCCCCTCCAAGGGCCACGTAAAGGCCCAACAGTCCCACAGCCCACGCCACTCGGCGTTTTCCTGGCAAGGCCATGTCGATTCTCCCCAAGATTCAGGGATGGACCACCCGCGACCGACAAACAATACAGCACCCACTTCAAGCGGGCCGAATCATGGCCCCGCTCATTGCACGACTCCGGGTTATCCTATGCACCCTGCAACCGCGTGCCCAAAGGCCAAGAGCTGCCGCCCTGGCCTGTCTTGCTCTCTTTAACTCTGAATCGGCGACCTTACCCCCACTCGCGACGACATGTCAAGATTGTGCTTGATTAAATACCTACAACGCATCCCCCCTCGTGGAGGATGCTGATCTCGCCCTGCTGGCAAGCCATGAAATTCCCGCGGCTTCACCGCCCTCCTTTGAATTCCTCGTTCCCCGAATTCCACTTCCTCTCGATGCTCGCCAACTGCCGTCGCTCCTTCCAAGGCGTGCCCCTTCGTGCCCCGGCCCAATCGCATTCTCCCCGCAATGCGTTACATGCCCCCTAGATTAACAACCCCGCAGATTCCACCGCCAAATTCCGCTCTCATACAATTCAAGTATCTTGTTTTGCCATCATCTGTGGGCTATAGTGTTATCGGTCGTGGTCGGGAGCACGCTTACCCTCGGCCAGTAAGCCGTGTGGCTATTAGTGGGTGACTAATAACCGCCTATGCCGTTGTTCGACGGCAGAAATCCCCTACCCGGCTGTATCGATAGCCAGAAACTCTGGCAAGCGAAGGAGTGTCTCCTAGCTTGCGGACCATCTTGGGAGAAGCACGCATATGCTGAAAACACTTACATCCCTAGCTGCAATGGCGATCATCGCCTTGGTGGCCAGCCGGGCAAACGCCGCCACGGTGACTTTTGATACCGGCAATCTAACCCCGTTTGACAACATTCATTTCGCGACCGATTCGACCCCGGCGACATTCAGAACCGGCGACATTCCGGGAACCTCGCCTCTTGTGCTGGTGAACTTCTCTTCGCCTTCCGAAAATCTCAAAGCAATGACCGGAAGCGGCTTGGCCACCATCGAGGGAGTCGATGGCACGCTCACGAGCTTGGACATTCTCATGACCACTCCGAACGCAACCTTCACCGGGTTCGACTTCGGCATTGCCGTCGATATCCCCTCAATTGACGGTCAAAACGGTAAGAAAGAAAAGACGAGCCCGCAGTTGAAATTGGAGGCTTTCCTCGGCGGTGTTCTCCAAGGCTCCGCGACCGTCTCCGTCAAGAGTGGCGACGAGCACTTCCGAATTGAGCGCACCGACGGCGGCCGCTTGGATGAGATCAGGATCACAGCCATCGGCGACCGGACAACCAGTGACTTGATCACAATGTTCAAGCAGCCACGTATTACCGCTGCGAATGGCTACTACCCGCCGGTCTCTGCACCCCTGCCGGCCGCAATGTGGGGTGGGCTCGGCTTAATGGCCGCGATGGGCATTAAGCGGTTGGCATGGAAACGATAAGGCAGCGAGAAACGCACCTTGCCCCTGCGGACCCACCAGAACAACAGCGAACGATAAAGAAGGGCGAAACGCGAGTTTCGCCCTTCTTGTTTATGCGCACTGAACCTGTTCGCCAGTCGAAGGCAACTGCGCCTTCCCGTCGGTAGTTGATTGCCTGTACTCCAGAAGCTAGCAAGAGCGAATTGACCTACCCGATGGTTCGGAGCCCAGTCATACGGACTCCACTTGTTCCCTGCCTTTGCGTTTAGATTGGCTTTCTGGCAGGGAATCGTCATCGGCATGGATTCTGCACGGGTTCACGAATTGGCACGACGCCATCTCGAGGCAGCTAAACCTCAATATCCTGCAAGCCCTTGCCCATAGCGATTCGGAGCTTGGCAACACGCTGGCGAATTGGACAGGCTCGTTCGCAACGGGAGCACCTTGGCGGAAACGGCAGCTCCACCACGGCATCACTTTGAGAACTGACCGCGACCAGGCAGAACACAAGAGCTGCCGCTATGATTGCCACCAGAAGAGCAAGCAGTAGCATTTCTCCTCCGACCCGTTGGTGCTTCATCCCATCGACAACCAACCCTTTCCCGACAATCTCGATTATGGCAAAACCATTGCGCATAATCCAGCCCTATATGGGCCGCTGCACCCAAGCAATAGCACGTCATTCGGCGTCCGCCGCCCCTCAACCGTCGAACGAAGAGTAACGCTTGCGGATCTCAATGCATACGTCGGCAGTGGTAAACTGCCGATCGCAGCGGCGCGCACGCCGCTGGCCCTATCAGTCGTCACGCGTCCCTGAATGCTACCAAATTCGATACTCGACCAGAGGAAGAATGCACTGCTGGCTACTTCGTTGCATGCCAGAGCCGCCGCACGTCAAGGAGTTCCCCAAAATAGGCGCGTACGCAGTACTGTAGCCGCAAGCTCTTGGATGTGGCCCCTAATGACGCCACATTGCACTGCCGGCCCGAGGTACTGGTGTACACCGCCCCATCTGAAAGTCTGATCTGCGTCGGTACCAGATGGCATCACAGCCGCATTGCGTTGCGATTCCGTATGGAAACGCTCCGCCCCGATACCGGGGTGCCTTCGACAAAATGCCAATCACAGCAGCCCTGACCTTCACCATGCTCCTGAGGCGATTGGCAAGCCAGGCTCACCGTGGCTCGGGGCCTCGGCAATACGAACACTGCCATCGGGACGCTGCTCTCGGATGATCCACACCCACCGGCTGCGGTCGGGCCATAGCGCTCCCTGGAGACACTTTCGCCCCCTCTCGCCGAAAGCAATACCCCGCACCAGCCCCGTCAGCCAAGGCTGAAGGGCAGGGCTATCGTTCAGCGGTGGGCAGATCCCCTTGTCGATATAGACCAACACAGGCATATCATTGACGCGCAAGCCTTCAATCCGGTAACTGGCACCGTGATCTTCCATTCTCATCCTTGAGTCTCCGACCATGATCTTGAGAGATGTGTTTCCCCAACCTTACCGTAGGACAACTCGGACCTCGGAACCTGCGGATATGAGCCTGGCCGATTAAGGATCAGGAATCTTGAACATCGCTTCCGATCTGTCACGCCAGCGTGACCTCAGCCGGTTTGCCCGTCTCTTGTGGCGTGCTCCGGCCCACGCCCACCACGCCGAGAAATCGAGCTCCCGTCAGGAACGTGTTGGGCGCCATCTGTCTGCAGCACATCACCGAACATCGGATGCAGATCGCCGGCTGTCTCTTCCGGGGCACCGCCATAACGAACTGCTGCCCCACAGCCATACCTTGGGCGTGCAGAAAGCCAACCCCTGTCGCTGAGATATCCCGCAACCTCACCGGCGTAGGCGGACCCAACCCGGTCTTCATCACGAGAGTAATGAAGGTTCGTACCGAAAAGGGAATGCGTGGGGACTTTCGGCATTCCTGATCCGGACGCTCGGTCTGCAAACGCTCACAGCCGGTGATTTCGCTGAGCAACTTCGCAGGCAAACACATGCTGTTTCCTTGCACGCGGCCACTCCCCTCCCCATCTGCACAAACCGATACATCCATATCGGCCGAGAGGACCTGCCGGTTAACCTGCCATGATCACATCACTGCAAATCGAGCCGCCTCGTTCCACGTCTTGATCCCCCCGCCGCCATCCAACCGTGCCCCTCTCCACGGGCCATAGCCACCTCCGCCCTCGGCGCGGGTCTGAGCGCAACAAAGAACCCCGCGAAGGGGGCTCCTTCGCGGGGTTCGCGTGACTAATTGCCGGCACTAACCTACTTTCCCGCTGACGCAGTATCATCGGCCCGGGCGGCTTAACGGCCGTGTTCGGAATGGGAACGGGTGTGACCCGCCCGGTGTGGGCA